>CAKRVQ010000232.1 GCA_934408795.1 uncultured Eubacteriales bacterium | reverse complement strand
GTAAGTATTTTTATCCGCTTTTGCGGTGGATAAACTTAAATTGTATGCTTGCCTTTAGTATTCATTATTTCAGAACGGGAAGGATCTTCTCAACATCCGCATGGGGTCTGGGGATCACATGGACCGCAACAAGCTCACCGAGCTTGGAAGCTGCCGCTGCGCCCGCCTCCGTGGCGGATTTGACCGCGCCGACATCGCCGCGCACCATAACGGATACGAGTCCCGAACCGATCTTCTCGGTTCCTACGAGTTCGACATTGGCTGCCTTGCACATTGCGTCGGCTGCCTCTATGGATGCTACAAGACCTCTTGTTTCTATCATTCCGAGTGCTTCAAGTGCCATTTTTTTAACCTCCGTGTTTTTCTGTGATACCGCCGTTTTTGCCTCAGCCGCTTCGACGGTCTTTTGTTGTTCGACTTCGGGCTCGGATACTTCAGTCTCCGCCTTATCGGTTTGCTTTGCGTCCGAACCGGATACCTTCGCTGCCGATTCTGCTTTTACGATGCTGCTATCGGCTCTGTTCGGCTGCGCCGCCGACTTCTCATCGCCTTTTTCCTCGCCGAGCTTCTTCTCGTCTAACTTTTTCTCGTCAAACTTCTTTTCGGCCGACTCTTTTGCGTTGAACTTATTTCCGTCGAATTTCTTCTCGCCGGGTCTCTTATTGTCCTTACCCTTTTCGACGGGTTTCTTTTCGCCGGGCTTTACATCCTTGCGCGACATAAACACACCGTTTTCCGACATTCGGTATCACCTCTATACTTCACTTATATACCGTTCATCGGTCTCCGCATTCGCGGTCGACTCCGGCTTTTTCTGCTCATTTTCGGACTTATTTTTGAGGCGGGATGCGCTCAAAGCAACCAATCTCAGCACCTCGGGGTGCGGATTGGCGATCACCGAATATGCAGCAGGCTTTATTATTCCGCCTCTTACGGCATTTTCAACTGCGGCGGTTACTGCGGAGACCTGACCTTCGACGATTATCGTAACAAGTCTGCCTCCGAGCTTACGCTCCCAGCTTACAAAACTGACATCGGCGGATTTACACATTATGTCCAGACAGTCTACCGCGCCGGTAACGCTCTGGACTTCGACAAATCCCAAAGACATAAGCTATTTCTCCGTTCGATTATTTCAGAACGGGAAGAATCTTCTCAACATCCGAATGAGGTCTCGGAATTACATGGACGGCAACGAGCTCACCGAGCTTGGATGCAGCTGCCGCACCTGCCTCGGTAGCGGCCTTTACCGCTCCGACATCGCCGCGCACCATAACGGATACGAGTCCCGAACCGATCTTCTCGGTTCCCACGAGTTCAACATTGGCTGCCTTGCACATTGCATCGGCTGCTTCGATATTTGCTACGAGTCCTCTGGTCTCTACCATTCCCAAAGCTTCAAGTGACATAATGAATTCCTCCGAATACGATAATTATTTTTTATCAAACGCGTTAAGTTTTAACATCTTCTCGGTACCGGGCTCCGTGTTGGCAATAATATGCGTACTCACAACGCCCGACACCCTGTTTGCGGCATCCTTAGCCGCCTCGATCGCCGCCGTGACCGCATCCACGCTTCCGCGGAATTTGATGCACACAATAAGCGGCACGGGAAGCGAATCGGGATTTCCCGGCTTGTTTTTATCGAAGTTTTCAACGGTAACATCCGCCGCCTTACAGCCTGCGTCACAGGCAGTAAACGCCGCGGCAAGTCCGTAGACCTCGATAAATCCTGTTGCCATTCCCATATTGAATCCTCCGCTTATTTATTGACTATTGCGATCTTTAGGCCCTGCATTGAAAGGTTGGTCTTCAGTGCTTCGTTGATCTCCTCAAGCGGGAACTTGTGGGTTATCAGCTTTTCGATCGGCAGACCGATCGCTTTTGCTCTTTTGAGGAAATCGAATGTGGTCGCATAGTCTCTGAGGGTATATACCCAAGAGCCGACAACGGTAATTTCCTTCGCGCACATATCAAAGTGCGGGTTGATTGTTGCGTCTCCGCCGTTTATAAAGAAGCCGAGCTCGCAAAGTCCGCCGCCGTTTCTTATGAACTTATAGATATTTGAGTGCGCGACGGGCGAACCGGTGCACTGGAAAGCAAAATCGGCAAGATATCCGCCGAATGCATTCTTTACACCCTCGGTAAGCGCGTCAAGCCCCTGATAATCCTTAAAGTTTACGGTGGCATCAGCGCCCATCTTCTTGGCAAATTCCAGTCTCTGGGCATTGCCGTCGACCGCGACGATGTTTTCAACGCCCATTGTGCGAAGGACCGCTATGCACAAAAGTCCTATCGGACCGCATCCCTGAACCGCCACCCTGCTGTTGAAGCGGAGAATACCCACGGTCTTTGCGCGCTCTACCGCGTGGACAAGCACCGCAGAGGGTTCTATAAGGATACGGGAATCAAGATCGAGATCGCTTACATTGAAGATCGTTGAACCTTCACGAACGAATATGTAGTCGGAGAACCATCCGTTGAGATGGATATCGTCATCGGGCAGAAGTCCGT
This sequence comes from uncultured Eubacteriales bacterium, assembly GCA_934408795.1. GTDB lineage: Bacteria > Bacillota > Clostridia > Oscillospirales > Acutalibacteraceae > RGIG7384. Next base: position 75 of record CAKRVQ010000232.1, on the reverse strand, counting down.
AAACATCCGCTCCGCCGACATTCTGCTTGTTGAGATCGAACATTGTGATATCCGGATTGTCCTTGAATATCATAC
>CAKRVQ010000231.1 GCA_934408795.1 uncultured Eubacteriales bacterium | reverse complement strand
CTTGAATGACCTATGCCGAGGGATCCCGTGAGACCGCTTGCATTATTTGATGTTTCGCGCAGATGCTTTATTCTGCCGACATCTTTAAGTATTTTTATCTCGCCGCCGTTCAAAACGGCTATTCCGACAGAGTCATATCCTCTGTATTCAAGTTTTTCAAGACCGTCTAAAAGAATGGGAGCTGCCTGGTTATTTCCGGTATATCCTACAATTCCGCACATTAAATGCTTCTCTCCTCGTGACAAAGTGTTAGTAACATTATATACTAAAAATCTAAAAGTGTCAATAATTTACCCAAAAGTATAAGTATTTGTCATTTTAAATAATACTGTGTCGGCAAAACGGAGAACGATTACTCATTGGATATCCCCGAAATAACAAGAAATATACAAAAAAGTCCGTAAAAACCCGGCGGTTTTTACAGACAGTTTGTTTTGATATCATATGCCCTTTCGAATCTGCTCCGAGTCGGGCTGCCTTAAAAGGCGATTTTGTTTTAATGATTTATAGCTGCGGTGCAGGGGGCGGGCGGCAGGTACATCGGGGCATTGCGTCCATGCATAACACATCGAAAACATATTGCAGAGCACTCGGATAACATATCGGCAGGGCAATACCGGGGACAACTCGGATGCGCTGCCGCTTTGCCGATCGTTTATGCTTTTTTTCGGAGATCTTCGGTTATCTTTATTGCGGTCGGAGTCGCGGCGAGTCCGCCCAGCGCAGTCTCTCTTAATGAGGCGGGCATAGCCCGTCCGACTTCACCCATGGCATCTATTACCTCGTCGGCGGGTATGCGGCTTTTGATCCCCGACAAAGCCATATCGGCAGCTGCAAGTGCGCCCACCGCGCCGACGACATTTCTTTTTATGCAGGGGATCTCGACCAGGCCCGCAACCGGGTCGCATACGAGCCCGAGCAGGTTGCCGAGGGCGATAGCGAAGGCATCAGCACACTGGGAGGGAGTACCTCCGAATATGTGGGTCAGTGCAGCCGCAGCCATCGCGGAAGCGGTCCCGATCTCAGCCTGACATCCGCCTTCCGCACCCGAGACACTTGCGCGCACCGCCGTCACCTGACCGAAGCCCGCAGCTACATACAGTGCCTCAATCGCTTTGGCGTCGGTGATGCCGTATTCTTCTTTTATCGGTATGAGAACGGCAGGGAGCACGCCGCAGCTGCCTGCGGTCGGGGCGGCTACTATCCTCTTCATACAAGCGTTGCATTCCGCCACCTTGAGCGCTTCTTCTATCACCCTTAAAAAGAGTCTGCCGCCGATAAGCGATCCGCGATCGGAAGCATTCTTTATCAATCGGGCGTCACCGCCGCTCAGCTTACTGTTTGAACGGTCATTACCGTTGTAGCTTTCGCTTGACTGCTTTATCGCATTCCAAAGCTCAGCCGTTTTGTTTTCCGAAAATTCGGGAGAGTAGCCGTTTTCTCTGCAGTCCGCATCGCGGATATTTTCGTTTATGGGTCTGCCGTTGCTTTCGCACAGGTCGATGATCGCCTTGATACTTGTAAAACTCACAGTGAAGCCTCCACATTGAAAACAGTAACTTTCTTTACGCCGTTTATCCCGCTCAGTTCCGATCTGATACCGCTCGGTATATGCTGATCGCATTCAAGCACCATTACCGCATCGCCGCCCTGCTCATCGCGGTACAACTGCATGGTGGCGATATTTATCCCCTTTTTGCTCAGAAGCTCGGTCACCGCCGCCACATGGCCGGGGAGATCACGGTTATGAACGATCAGCGTGTTATGCTCGCCCGAGAAGTTTGTTTCTATACCGTCTATCGAGCGTATCCTTATCCTGCCGCCTCCCACGCTTTCGGCAACGATCTCAAGGGAGGATCCGTTTTTGCCCGTGAGTTTAAGAAGTGCGGTATTGGGGTGAGCGCCGTTTATGCGGGTGTCATAAAAGTAAAAGGACAGTCCCTGCTTTCGGGCTTCGGAAAACGAGTTCGGTATTCGCAGATCATCGGGCTGCATTCCGAGCAAGCCTGCAATTATGGCAAAATCGGTACCGTGTCCCTTTCCCGTGAGTGCAAAGCTGCCGCAAAGGCCGATCTCGGCGCGGGTCGGCACATCGTCAAGGAGCATTCGCGATACGAGTCCTATCCGCACCGCCCCTGCGGTATGGCTGCTTGAGGGGCCGACCATGACGGGTCCCAGTATGTCAAACAATCTCATATGATTCACTTCCGATCGTCGATTTTCGACAAAGTATTATGATATACGACTCAAACCGCATTTATAATAACGATGAGTGCAGAACGGTGAAAAAGCACCGTGATCTCAATTGTGAGCGTACACATACATCGGTACAATTATAGCACAGAAAGTGACTCGCGGTCAAACGGTAAATCAAGAGGTATATATCAAACGATAAAAAACGATAAATCGAGCGGCAAATCAGGCGGCAGATAAAGCGACAAATTACCAGGGCGGGCAGATTTGATGAGCGATCAACCGAGGGCAGCGCCGTGCCGTTCAGATCCGCGCTCGAAGCTTGGCTCTGGGTCAGAAATACCTGCCGGCGCGTGCCGCCCAGATCGAGGGCATCATAGCTGTTCGTCGTCGTGGAAAGCGTTAGCCCATTCAGCGTCTTGATCTCACTCGCCACCAGAC
>CAKRVQ010000230.1 GCA_934408795.1 uncultured Eubacteriales bacterium | reverse complement strand
TCACTCCCCCGTCCGTCCCCCTCCCCGCCGCGTTACTTTGACGCTTTTTTCAAAAATATAAAATGAGAATAAAAGAGAAAACAAAAGAAAACAAGAGAATACGCGAGAATCAAAAGAACAGATTAAAATTCAGACGAAAAAGTGTTGACATCGCGTGCCCGGCGTGGTATCATACTAAGGCTGAATTTATTTATATCGGAGGAAAAGACAATGTCAACTTATATGGCAAAATCAAGTGACATCGAGCGCAAGTGGTATGTCATCGATGCTGCAGGCAAGCCGGTAGGTAAGGTTGCCGTTGCCGCGGCGGATATTCTTCGCGGAAAAAACAAACCCACCTTTACTCCCCATGTCGATTGCGGCGATCATGTCATAATCGTCAACTGCGAGCAGGCAGTTCTCACCGGCAAGAAGCTGGAGAAGAAGGTTTATTACAGACACAGCGGTTACATCGGCGGTCTTAAGGCCACCAAGGCAGGCACCATGATGAATGAAGAGCCCGAGAAGGTTCTTGAGCTTGCCGTCAAGGGAATGATTCCCGACAACACCATCGGCAGACAGGCGCTTACCCGTCTGCGCGTCTACAAGGGTGCAGAGCACAATCATGCCGCTCAGAAGCCCGAAGTCGTAGAACTTTAATAGGGAGGATTTAACCGATGTTTGAAGGAAAAGATTACTTTTACGGCACCGGCCGCAGAAAAAGCTCAGTAGCCCGTGTCCGTGTATACAACGGAACCGGCAAGATCACTATTAATGACCGCGACATTGACGATTACTTCGGTCTTGAGACCCTCAAGCTGATCGTCCGTCAGCCTCTTGCCCTCACCGGCAGCGATGCTAAGTTTGATATCGTTTGCCGCGTTGCAGGCGGCGGTGTTACCGGCCAGGCAGGCGCTATCCGCCACGGCCTTTCCCGTGCTCTTCTTCAGTATGATGAGTCTCTCCGTCCCGTTCTCAAGAAAGCAGGTCTCCTGACCCGCGATCCGAGAATGAAAGAGAGAAAGAAGTACGGTCTCAAAGGCGCCCGTCGTGCACCTCAGTTCTCAAAGAGATAATTACTTTGCCCTTTCAGTCCCGAAGGATCATTCCTTCGGGACTTTTTTCGTTTTTTTACCGCTGCAGTGGGAATACTGAATTTATCATTGGATCGCACCGCAGCAAATTATAAGCCGTGCAATAAGGAGGAAAAGCATTTCATGTGTACAGCAGTGACTTATAAAACAAAGGACCTGTATTTCGGGAGGACGCTCGATTATGAATTCTCATACGGAGAAGAGATAGTGATATCTCCGAGAAAATATCCGTTTTCCTTTACAAACGGAAAGAAATATCCGACTCACAATGCCATTATAGGGACGGCGCACGTTGCAGACGGCTACCCTCTCTACTACGATGCCGTAAACGAAAAGGGACTTTGCGCCGCGGGTCTCAATTTTGTGGGTAATGCGGTATACTCGGAGGTTCGGGAGCCGATGAGGTGTGTAGCGCAGTATGAGTTCATTCCGTGGATCCTCGGCATCTGTGATTCCGTGGCAGACGCTATTCGTCTGTTGAAAAGCATCGACATAGTCGGCGTCCCTTTCGGCGAACATCTCCCCGTCGCCCTGCTGCACTGGATCATTGCGGACCGACACCGTTCGATAACCGTTGAGTCGGTCGCGGGCGGATTAAGGATCTACGACAATCCAGTGGGTGTGCTTACCAACAACCCGCCCTTTGACATCCAACTTTTTAATCTCAACAACTATATGTCCGTCTCACCCAAGGCTCCCGAGAACCGTTTTTCGGACAAGCTTGATCTTGAAATATACAGCAGAGGTATGGGAGGAATCGGGCTGCCGGGCGACCTTTCCTCTGCATCAAGGTTTGTAAAGGCCTCCTTTGTCAAGATGAACTCGGTCTCGGATGACACCGAGGCGGGAAGTGTCGGGCAGTTTTTCCATATACTCGGGTCTGTTGAGCAGCCGCGGGGATGCTGCGAGGTTGGCGGGAAGTACGAGATAACCGTCTACACCTGTTGTTACAATGCGGATAAAGGCATTTATTATTACACCACATATAAAAATCACAGGATATCGGCAGTTGACATGCACAAAGAAGATCTTGAAGGTGACAGACTCATTAGGTATCCGCATACCGACGGCGAGCAGATAAACTATCTCAATTGATCATCGATCTGCGATATTTACTTTTTTATGAGAAAATTTCACTCCCGTGAAAAAATGCTCTTGCGCTATATATGCACCTTGTTGTATTATATAGTTACGATAACACGATCGTGTTGTTTCGACTCCGCTTATTACGGATCAAAAGGTACGGCAGTCGCTTGATCTGTCACCGTTTTCGACCGTAACTGCGCGGGTATGATTTTCGGGAGGTATGTAAAATGTTCTGCAGAAATTGCGGGAAGCAGCTCGCGGACGAAGCAAAGTTTTGCGACGCCTGCGGCACACCCACGGGAGACGCTCCGATCGCCAAGGCGGAAAGCGCCCCCAATCCTATGTTCAAGAACTTTACCGATTCTTTTCTCGGTATGTTCTCTGAAAACATCGTAAAGGTCTCGGTAAAAGAATCATCATCCAAGACGCTTGAATGGATACTCTTCGCAGCGGCTTATGCACTGGCGTTTGCTCTTTCGTTC
>CAKRVQ010000229.1 GCA_934408795.1 uncultured Eubacteriales bacterium | reverse complement strand
CCGAGGAGCTGCTCAATACCGAACACGGTGCTGCTTTCACCCTGAAGTTCAAGCGAGACACCGGCGTTCTCTGCCACCCCCGACAGGCTCTTTACTGTCTCCGATGCAAGTCTGTACAGATCTGTATATGACTTTTCGGTGTTGACACTTCCTTCGTCAAGCCGCGACAATCCGATTATATCGTTTACCAGGGCTATCATTCTTTTGGATTCCGAATAGATCTGCTCGGAGAATTTCGGAACATCTTCACTCTTCACGAGCCCGTCGGCCAAAAGCTCGGCGCATCCCGAAATGCTCTGTAACGGGGTTTTGAGCTCGTGCGACACATTGGCGGTAAATTCACGCCTCATCTGCTCCGCTTTTTCCCTGAGGGTTATGTCGAAAATAATAAGCGCTGCGCCGACCGCCTTGCCGCCGGAGACTACAGGGCTTACATTGAATTGATAATCGGTACCTCCGATATGCATTATTTTTTCCGAATGCTCGCCCTTGCCCGCGCAAAGCAGGAGTTCCTGTATATCATAGGAATTATTGAAAAGCATCAGGTCCTTGCCGACACTGTATCGGCTGATGCCGAGAAGCTCGGACGCCGCCTTGTTTATGCCGAGGATGACACCCGAGGCATTCAGAAGAACGAGGCCTTCGCTTAAATTTGCGGTAGCGGCATCAAACTCATTCTTTTTGCGTTCAAGCTCATCCCTCTGAGCCGCAAGCTGCCTTTGCTGACTTTTGATCTTTTCGGAAAGCGGCGCTATTTCAGGGTACATTTCCGAAGGGGTCGCGCCCGACAGATCAAGCTGGTTGAGCGGCTTGACTATACTCTTTGACACCCTTGAAGCAATAACGAAGGAAAGCACGATCGCAACCGCAAGCACGATGATTATAAACTGCGACATCCCGAGTGCAAGTGTAAGATATGTATACTGCGTGCAGGACACACGAAGCACCGTGCCGTCGGGAAGACGGCGGGCATAGTACAACTGTCTTTCCGTCATAGTTGTGGAATATCTTGAGCTCTGCCCCGTTCCGTTTTTAAGAGCTTCCTTTATCTCCTCGCGCTCAAGATGATTTTCCATTGAACCGGTCGTTGCCATACTGTCAAATTTCACGGTCCCGTCCGCAGCTATCCAGGTGACACGATAGTCCTTTGAATCCAAACGATTCAGGTACTCCGTACCCTCGGCCTCGACCGCCTTTGACACAAACTCCGCCTGTGCACCGAGCTGCTTCATCTGCACGCCGGAAAAGTAATTATACAAAGCGCCCATTATCAGTATGAGCGATGCAGTAAGTATCGCGACCGACACAAGACAAATTGCTCTCGCTATTCTTTTTGTCATACCCGTGCCTCCATTTTATATCCGACTCCGCGCACGGTTTTTATGCAATCGCCTAATGCGCCGAGCTTCGTGCGCAGTGTTCCTATATGTACATCCACCGTTCTTGTCTCGCCGACAAAATCATTGCCCCATATTTTAAGAAGCAGACTGTCGCGGTCGAAGACGACTCCCGTATTCGAAAGAAATAATTTGAGGAGTTCAAATTCCTTGAGCGTCAGTTCAACGCGCTCACCGGAGGCGGTGACCGTGTGCTCCTTTGTATTCATCACGATCCCGTCAAACGACAGTATATCCCTTTGCCTCTCACGCGATGTGCGCCTTAATACCGCTTTGACGCGGGATATCATTTCCATCATTCCGAACGGTTTTGCAAGATAATCATCCGCCCCGAGATCAAGACCTATCACCTTGTCATACTCGGTACCCTTCGCCGTCGCCATAATGACCGGTACGGACTCTGTCGCGGGATTGGCGCGGAGCTTTTTCAGAATCGATATTCCGTCTTCCCCCGGCAGCATAATATCAAGCAGCACAAGTTCGGGAGTTCCTGAGGAAAGAGCCGCCTTGAAAGAAGCGCCGTCCGCAAAGCCCTGCGCCTCAAAGCCTGCCGAATTGAGAGCATATATCATGAGATCCCTGATTCCGTTGTCATCCTCAACACAGTAGATCATATTACTCACTCCTTGAACCTTTTATGCGGAAAGACCCGACCGATCGGCACTGTTTTCGGACGCTGCTTTCGGGCACCGTTTTCCGCCGCCCGCAAACGGATCTTTTGATTTCCGCTTATATAGTAACACAGAAGAGTAATTTTTAACAGTGTGTTTTTGTAAAATCCGTGTAAAGTGTCGGACGGATGCAAAAAAAACACCCGTGATAACGACGGGTATTTTAATATATAAAATATGCAGGCAGAATCAGAACCAAGTACTATTTAAGACAATTAACCTTTTTGCCCGGAAACAACGCATCATACGACAAGTCACGAACCGGAATGTGCATTCCGAGCCAAAGCGAAGGCCATCCTCGTACATTTTGCGTATACACTATTCCCGTATGCGAAATCACATCCATCAGCACAAACGATCCGGCGGCACCATCCCAGCCAAACTCTCCTCCGACACTGCTGCGTTGTCCCTGCGACTTGCTCTCCAAAACACGAACACCCAGTCCGTAACAGTAGCCGGGCAAGCCGTATATAAAACCCCTGTCGTAACGGTACTGCGGTGTTGTCATAAGCTTTATGCTCTGCTCATTTAATATACGGCGACCGTCTGCCGAACACCCACCCATCGACATTGCTGCCGCAAACCTTCCGAA
>CAKRVQ010000228.1 GCA_934408795.1 uncultured Eubacteriales bacterium | reverse complement strand
GATCAGAACTCTTCTGAGCGAGCAGCTTGATATTGAAGAAGACGATATAACGATGGATTCTAAAATTGCCGATGATCTCGGCGCTGACAGTCTTGATGTAGTGGACCTTATTATGGCCATCGAAGATGAATTTGAGGTCGAAATACCCGATGAGGACATTGAGAACATTAAGACCGTCGGTGATGTTGTCAATTACATCAACGATAACAGATGATCTCTTTTCGGTCTGCAATCGGTTTTTCCGAGATCGAATTTACGGCGCTGCGACAGACATTTGTGTCGCGGTGCCGCTTTTTCTTTTTTCGGCGGGTTTAACCCTGCAGAACCTTACGACATTCGGTTTGCAGAGTGAACGCTTAACACGGCGGGCGACGGCAGCTTGTAAAATTGCCGCATTGAGGTCTAAAATTCCTGCAACAAACCGATAATATCGGATATGAGCAGCCGTGAATTCGGATATCCTCGGGGCGATGCAGGATGTCTTCCTCGCGGCGCCATTTGTCCGCCGCTCACGCCTCAATATGGGGAAAAGACATTATCATTACCTGAATACAGATGTTAACCCCCCGCTTCGATAAGCAACATATATTGTTGCCTGACGGAAATATTACCTGTTTATGGCAACACTTTGCTTGACATAAGAGCTTTTTTGCTCTACAATATATATTGATTTGTTATGTGATAAAAGGGATAGTGTCACTTTGCGAAATATCGACGGCTGAGAATAGCGGAAGAAAGCACCCGAAGGACGGACGTGGAAGACAAAAAGGCGAGAGTAAAGGGCGTAATAAAAGGAAAAGGCGATGCGGCGGAAAGCCGCGCGGCATCCGAAGCGGCGATGTAAAAAGAGTCTTGAATAAATGCCGATGAGGAATCGGATCATCGGCAGGCAATACCCGAACGATTACAACGGAAATAAAACAAATCGTAATTTTTTAATAAGGATATTTTTTACAAGGAGAATTATAATGCAGAATATTTCGGATAAGGAATCCGGCAATAAGACAAAAAAGAAAAGGAATTATTACAGACCTAAAAAGAAAGCAAACGATCAGAACGAAATGACAGAGCAGGGTGCGGCTGCGGAGACGGCTCCGGGAAGCACGCAGACAAAGAAAAAGGGTCCCGGCAGGCCCAAAAAGAGCAGCTCCGGGCTGCAGCGCGAAAACGAGGCACACAAGAGCGCTTCCTCCGATGATAAAGGCAGCGAAAAGAATCGCACGAAGGGCGGAAAAAACGGAAAGAACGGCAGCGGCAACGGTAACGGCAAGACCGACGGTAAGTCGGCGGGTCAGACCGCACCGAAGGAGAGATCCCGTTCCGCCAAAGGCCGCGGAGGCAAAAAGGGCTCCGTGAAGCCGCTCAGGATCATTCCTTTGGGCGGTATAGATGAGATAGGCAAAAACATCACGGCGTATGAGTACGGCGACGATATTATGATAGTCGACTGCGGAATGTCGTTCCCCGATGAGGATATGCCGGGTATAGACATCGTCATCCCCGATTTTTCTTATCTTCAGCAGAATGCCGATAAGATCAGGGGACTTGTCGTCACCCACGGTCATGAAGATCATATCGGTTCGATACCGTATCTTCTCAAGAATATAAACATCCCGATATACGGCACTCCGCTCACATTGGGACTTATTGAGGGCAAGCTTCGCGAGCACAGACTGTTAAGCAGCGCGAAGCTTAAGAAGGTGCACCCGAAAGACACCATTACGCTCGGCATATTCAAGGTCGAGTTTATTCATGTCAATCACTCAATACCCGATGCGGTCGCGGTCGCGATAACCACCCCCGCGGGCACCGTTGTCCAGACGGGTGACTTTAAGATAGACACTACTCCCATCGACGGAGATATGATCGATCTTGCGAGATTCGGCGAACTGGGGAATGAGGGTGTCCTTGCGCTCCTTTCCGATTCGACAAATGCCGACCGCCCCGGATATACACCCTCCGAAAGAATAGTCGGAGAGTCATTTTCAAACATTTTCAAGAATGCGGACGGCAAGCGTATAATTGTCGCGACCTTCTCTTCCAATATCCACCGTATGCAGCAGATAATAGACCAAGCGGTCGCCTGCGGCAGAAAGGTCGCAATAAGCGGCAGAAGTATGATAAACGCCGTAAATGTGGCGACCGAGCTCGGATATCTCAATGTTCCCGCCGGGGTCATGATAGACATTGAGGCGATAAAGAAATGCGATCCGGGCAGGTTGGTCATAATTACGACAGGAAGTCAGGGCGAGCCTATGTCCGCCCTCCACAGAATGGCTTTCAACAACCACCGTTTCGTTTCGATACACCCCGGCGACTTTATCATAATTTCAGCGAATCCGATACCCGGAAACGAAAAGCTTGTTGACAAGATAATAAATGAACTGTTAAAGCTCGGCGCAGAGGTGCTTTACGAAAAGATGTACGATGTACATGTTTCGGGACACGCCTGCCAGGAGGAACAGAAGATAATAATGGGTCTTGTGAAGCCGAAATTCTTTATTCCCGTGCACGGAGAAAGAAAGCATCTTTGCAAGCATGCCGAATCCGCGAGATCCATGGGTATCACCGAGGATCGTATACTGATACCCAAAAACGGCGGCGTTATTGAGATAAGCGAGGACGGAATGAAGGAGACCGAAACGGTCACCGCCGGCAGAGTTATGGTCGACGGTCT
>CAKRVQ010000227.1 GCA_934408795.1 uncultured Eubacteriales bacterium | reverse complement strand
CCTATAACATCGTCGTTCGGGAAGTCGGTGACATAAGCGGAGACCTTGCCGCTGTCAAGCGCACCGAGAATAGATGCCGAATCAACAAGCTCTCCTCTCGCAAAGTTGAGAATGCGCACGCCGTCCTTCATAGCGGCGATCGCATCGGAATTTATGAATCCCTTTGTGTCGGGGGTGAGGGGGACATGAATGGATATATAATCGCAGGTCTCGTATATTTCCTTTATGTCGTAAGCTCTCGTTACATTGTGGGAAAGATTCCACGCGGAGTTGACCGAAAGATAAGGATCGTATCCGTAGACCTTCATTCCGAGGTGGTTGGCGGCATTTGCCACAAGAACACCTATTGCTCCGAGACCGATGATTCCGAGCTTTTTACCACTGATCTCGGGACCCGCAAATGCACTTTTTCCCTTTTCTACCATCTTTCCGACTTCGGCTCCGTTGCCCTTGAGCGTTTTTGCCCATTCAATAGCGGGGATGACCCTTCTTGATGCAAGCAAAAGACCCGCAATGACGAGCTCCTTGACCGCGTTCGCGTTTGCGCCGGGAGTGTTGAATACAACTATACCTTCTTCGGAGCAGCGAGCAATGGGAATATTATTTGTTCCGGCTCCCGCTCTGGCAACGGCAAGCAGGGAGGACGGGAACTCAACATCATGAAGAGCAGCCGAACGGACGATCGCGCCTACCGGATCGGTAACATCCTCACCGACCGCATATTTGCTTTTGTCGAATTCGTCAAGACCGTATGCGGAAATCTTGTTATAGGTTTTAATATTAAGCATTCTTTCTCACCCTTAAGCGTTTTCTTTTTCAAACTTATCCATAAACGCAACAAGCTTTTCTACGCCCTCATAAGGCATAGCGTTGTAAATGGATGCCCTCATGCCGCCGACTGTGCGGTGACCCTTGATGTTTACAAATCCCGCTTTCTTTGCTTCGGCGACGAATTTCGCATCGGTCTCCTCATTACCCGTAATGAAAGGAACATTCATCATTGAGCGATCCTCGGGTACAACGGTGCCCTTGAACAACTTGCTGTTATCGAGGAATCCGTAAAGAAGATCCGCTTTCTTTTCGTTCAGCTTTTTCATATTTTCAAGGCCGCCTATGTCATTGCGGAGCCACTTGAGGACAAGTCCTGCAATGTATATGGTATAGCAGGGAGGAGTGTTGAACATTGAGCCGTTGTCAAAATGGGTCTTGTAATTGAACATCGTGGGAGTAATATCCATTGCATTACCGATAAGATCCTTTTTGACGATCACAATGGTAAGACCTGCGGGCGCGACATTCTTCTGGGCGCCTGCGTAAAGAAGACCGAACTTGGTAACATCAATGGGCTCGGAAAGAATGCAACTTGAAATGTCCGCAACCAGCGGGACATTGCCCGTGTCGGGAAGGGTATGATACTTTGTGCCGTATATGGTGTTGTTCATACAGATGTGAACATAATCGGCGTCCTTGTCAAACATGGAACGATCGGTCTTGGGAATGTAAGAGAAGGTCTTGTCGGCAGATGACGCGACAACACGGGCGTCGCCGTACCTTGCAGCCTCTGCGTGAGCCTTTTTTGCCCACTGACCCGTAATTATATAGTCTGCTTTGTGATTCTTATTCATAAGATTCATGGGAACCATCGCAAACTGCGAAGAAGCGCCGCCCTGGAGGAACAACACCGCATAATCGTCCGGTATGTTCATGACCGCGCGCAGGTCAGCCTCGCAAGCGTCGATTATTGCCTGATATTCTTTTGAACGGTGGGACATCTCCATTACCGATTGTCCCGTGGTGCCGTATTCAAGCATCTCCGCGGCAGCGGTCTTGAGAACCGCCTCGGGAAGCATGGAAGGACCGGCGCTGAAATTGTAAACTCTTGCCATAATGATCAGACTCCTGACTCGAACCGACCGTCGGTTCGTAATATTATCGTATTAAACCCGACAAAAACAAACTCCTTTTAAGCCTGACAAACGCTGCAATTTGCTTTTGTCAAGTTTAATACTGTACTATATTATATACGCGCATTTGCACAGTGTCAATACGATTGTTAAATATTTAACCGCTTTTCTTTGAAAAACAGAGTTTTTTTGGAAACTTATTCACTTTTTTAACAATTGAAGCAAAAGCGGGCAAAAGTAACGATTCATATTTAAACAACTGCGATGCTGTACCGCACGCATGATCGTGCGTATGTGCATACTTATAATTCATATGTAATATGCGCGTACGCGTATATATCATCTCATCAACCGTCGGTTTAAGCAAACGGGAATGTTTTCTTTCATACCGCGTTAAAGCCTTTTGTAAATACGACAGTGGGCAGGATAGGTGATCAACGATCGGCTTCGGGCGCCCACCGCGCCGCACTTGCGCGCGCCCCGACGGGCGCCCTCCCTGCATTTCTGCTCCTTACCCGTGCCGCTTCCGCGGCAGATCCCACCGGCTGACCGTCAATAAAATGCTAAAAAATAAAAATATGAAAAAATTAAAATTAGCTATTGAAAAACAAAAAGAAGTGTGATAGTATATATAGGCACGATGAAGTGTATCTGGGTGTGGCTCAGTTTGGTAGAGCGCTTGAATGGGGTTCAAGAGGCCGCTGGTTCGACTCCAGTCACTCAGACCAAAAATCGGCAAGTATCTGAGGATGCTTGCCGATTTTTACTTATGCACTCTTCATT
>CAKRVQ010000226.1 GCA_934408795.1 uncultured Eubacteriales bacterium | reverse complement strand
TGCCCAGACTCTCGACTGCGGACAAGCCTTCAGGTGGTCACCGCTCCCCGACGGCAGCTGGATCGGAGCCGCAGGCAACCGCCCTCTTACGATCAGGCGTGACGGTGATGACATAATCCTTGAAGGGGTTCCCCTGACAGAATACAACTCTTACTGGCGAACATACTTTGATATGGATCGTGACTACGATGAGATCATCAGCACGGTCTCGGTCGATGATACATTAAAGAAGATCGCGGCAGCGGGCGGCGGAATACGCATACTGCGTCAGGAACCGTGGGAGGCATTGTGTTCATTTATAATATCTCAAAACAACAATATTCCCCGCATAAAAGGTATAATCACGCGGCTTTGTGATACATACGGAGCTCCGCTCGTCGGCGGGATGTTTTCTTTTCCCGATGCAAAAACGATCGCAGCTCTCACGCCCGAGGATCTTGCTCCTCTCCGCTGCGGTTTTCGTGCGCGATACATAACCGATGCCGCCGAAAAGTATTCGAGCGGCGGTATCAACGAAGATCTGCTTTTACACGGTCAGATTGACGAGGCGCGAAAAGAGCTTGAAAAGATCGTGGGTGTCGGTCCTAAGGTAGCTGACTGCACTCTGCTTTTCGGATACGGCAGGATCGAAGCCTTTCACCGTGATGTATGGATAAAGAGGGCCATGGCGCAGTTGTTTGACGACGGTCTGCCGAAGCAAGCCGAGCAGTATGCGGGAATCGTTCAGCAGTACATTTTTCAATACGCCCGCACGGGCGGACTCAGTCTCTGACGGTGCCTGCCGAAACGGCGGTCTGTCGGACACGACAGTATTGGGAAGAAGCGGTCTGTCGGACACGGTTGTCTGTGGGCTGCGGCAAAGATATGAAAAACGCGCGGCGGCAGCCGCGCGGGAAGCGGGCAGTGCCGCGCCCCTGTTCCCGGGGCAAAAAAACGGGTGCCGCGATACGAAAATACGGACGGCGTGCGGCATATTGCCGCACGCCGCAAAACATTTTGACGATACCGTTCCCCGCGGCTCCCGTTTTTTTTGCCGCGCAAAGTGCGGCACGGCGCTGCCCGCCGTTTTGCAGAGAGCCGACCGATAATGCAAACCGAATGATACTGCTTTTCGACTGCGGTCGTTCGCTTACCGTTCTAAATCCTCCTTTACACTCATACTTTTTAGTAATGAATTGTGTAAAGGAGTTTTTTATATGGAAATTAAGACCGAGAGGCTTGAAATACCGTCCGAAAAGCGTATATTCGATCAGGTCATAGAGCACAGTATAGATGCCGATTTCACACTGCCTGACTTTATGCCTGAGATATCGAGGATCCTCAAGTGCTTTGTCACGCCTATGCTTTTGGACAGGACGGTAAGCGGTCAGAGCATAACGATCGACGGCGACGCGGTGATCAACTGTATCTACAGTGATCCCACGGGCTGCATAAATGCTTATGAGTACACTGTTCCTTTCAGAAAAACGCTTGATCTGCCGCAGTCTGACGGCGCAGATGTCTGCATCACCTTAAAATCAAATTATCTTAATTACAGACCGACGGGTCAACGCAGGATCGACATACACGGTGCCATCGGTATATGTATAAAGGCGACGGAAAGTGACCGCGCAACCGTTTTGTCAAGCGCCGAGGGCGGCGGTCTTGAGGTACTGAAGAGCGAGCTTTCCTATACCGCACCCTGCGGACGGTTTGAAAAGAATGTGATCATTGAAGAGGAGCTCGGGTTCCCGAACGAGAATGCCGGGATAGCCTCGGTTATAACGAGTCGGGTCTCCGCCGACGCGGAGGAATGCAAGATCATTTCGGGAAAAGTCATAGTTCGCGGTACGCTTTCGATCCATATGACCTATATCCCCGAAGGGGCAAAACGCTGCCGCTGTTTTGAGACCTCAATACCTTTTTCACAGATGCTTGACACGGGTGATGCGGACGACGACTGCATTTGCATACCGAAGGTTTCGGTCTCGGCTTATGAGCTGAAGGTCAAGGAGAATGCGGAAAGCGGAAGTTCCCCGGTCTCGATCGAAGCCAAGCTCGCGGTCTGTGCCGAGCTCTACACCAACAAGACCGATGAAATAATCACCGATGCCTTTTCAACTAAGTATGAGGCCGCCCTCACCTTTTCCGATATTAAATATTCAAAGCTGCAGAATGAGATAAATGAGAGATATATATGCAAGAAATGTCTTGAATTCACGACCGGCAGTCTTGAAAACATCGTCGACTTATGGAGCGATGTCACCGCACAATCGGTAAAGAGGACGGACGAAGGTCTGACGATAAGCGGAACTGTGACGGTATCCATTTTAGGGTTTGACTGCGACGGAACGGCGGTGTTCTTTGAAAAGCCGCTCGATTTTTCATATTCCTTCCCCTGTGACGGGATCGGAGAGAGCTTTACAGCCGACACGGTAATATGCATTTGCGGCACATCATTCACCCTCCAGGGAAACGACAAGGTCGAAATACGCGCCGATATGTCGGTAAAATGCAGAGTATTCGCCGATGATTCGGTAAGGGCGGTCACCGATATCGTCGTTGACGGCGACAAGGAAAAGAGCTTCAGCGGCAACTTTGCGCTTGCGGTATATTACGGTATCGGTCAGGAGCGGCTCTGGGATATCGCGAAGAGGTACAACACCTCGGTAAGCAGTATAATGAAGGCAAACGGCATTGAAGGGGATGTGCTGACCGAAGGCAGGATGATAC
>CAKRVQ010000225.1 GCA_934408795.1 uncultured Eubacteriales bacterium | reverse complement strand
GGGCCCGCGGCGCTGCCCCGAAGCGCATAAAAATACCGTTCCGTAATAAGTAAATTATATACGGAACGGTATGGATTGTAAATAGACATAAAGTCAAAACGATACCTGCAGGCACGGTAAGCGGGAATGCAAAACGCACAAACCGCGCAGACCTATCGCCTGTCAGTCGGGATGAGAAGTACCGCGTCGCCCGCGGCAATATGAATGCTGCCGTCCGAACTGCTTGTCCCGTCACGACCCGTGACGGTAAATTCACGACCGTCGGTTGCGATCGTTACATCTGCATCGTTTATGTAGTCGCCGTTGACAAGATATGCACTGCCGTCGTCAAAGAAACCTATCACGATATGACGATCGCTCTTGATTTCGTTTATGCCGCCGTAAGACGAGAACTCTTTTGTGCCCTTTTCATTGCCGCCGATGTGGAAAACGGCGGTACTCTTTCTGCCGAAAAGATATTCACCTGCGGCTCTTATGTCACTGTTGATCTGCTTTACATCATAGTAGTGGCGTGTCTTGCTTCCGTCGGCATCGCACATTGCGTTGTCCCACTGCCAGAATTCATCGCAGTCACTCGGACGCCAATATGTAAAGTATGACAGTCGCTTCATACCGTATGCAAGACACATATTTACTTCCCAACGGATCTCTTCACGGGTAAGGTTCCTGTATGGACCGTGCTCGGTAAGCAGAACGATCAGCATGGAGTCGAGACCGTGCTTTATTGCGGCGCTTCTTACATCTTCGATGTTCTGAAAAAAGCCGCCGCGGTCTTCGGTCGTTTCAGCCGAAAGACGGATCAACCGCTCGCGCTCGTTTTCTTCCGCACCGCATGAGATCTCCGCTTTTTTTCTGCCCTCACGGCCCATAAAGGAATAGTGATCGTAGCTTATGTATGAGGGTTTCACGGTATCAATGAATTCCTCAAGATGAGTTTTATAGTCGGAACTTCCCGTTTGCTCGGGCGTTGCGTAATTGGGAAACAGATTTATGGTTGTTTCACATTCGGGTGAGTATTTCTTAAATGCGCTTACCAGCCTTGCGAGGACCGGAAAATTCGACTTAGACGGTTCGTCTGCCAATTCCCAGCCGATTATATTGTCAAGATCTTTGTAATCTTCAACTATCGCCTTTACAACCGAATCGACCTCATCGCTGCCCGCGTTTGAATCGTAAAGCCCGCGGATCCTCGGATCAAAAACAGTTGCTTCTATACCCTGATCGCCGAGCGCGCTAACTACCGACCTGTTCTTCTCAACAGTCGGATAGCATACCTGGGCGAGGTCAATACCCGAATCCTTCATATCGGATATGATTTCGGAACGGTCGGCGTATTCAGCCGAAGGACCGCCGAAGAAGGTTATGCGGAATTTTTTCATAAGATTGATCCTTTCCGATCATTATTTGTGAGGGTACGGTCATCGTTTTGCGGGAGTGATTTTCGTCGGGATGCGCCGCGTGACCGTGAAGACTGCGCGGCATTTGAAATTTCACGCACATTATACAGACAGGTGTCGGCAAAGTCAACCCCTGTGACCGATAGTATCAGTCTTTCGACCGATATTGTAAGTCGCGGACCTATGATATCTGTATTTCCGAGCTATTGTATTGCCCCGATCGCGTGTGCTACATTATAATTATGTACAGTCTGCAACACTGTTTTCGTCTGCTCTCCTGCTGTTCCTTTTTATTTCGCTCCGCAGTTTGTAATTCCGTAAAAAATACAGGTGGTTGTAAGAATTATACCATTGCAAAGCGTCAAGGAAAAAGGATATTATGATATGGGGCGGAAGAAGACCGGTTTCCGGTCTTTAAGTGCGGTCATCGGTCGGTATGACCGCCTTCGCGGCCCCGGAAAGGAATCAGAGATATGAAACTTTACAGAAAGCTGGCGGCGATCGTAATGGCTGCATTTATCGCTCTGCTTGCCTGTTCGTGTGATTCATCGGGCAGCAGCGAACTCGGTATAAATAACGCTCACGGTGTCACCGTTAACGATTTGGCGGGTGTCACCGAAGAAACGATCAAACTGCTTAAGGAAAACGGCATTACCTTTGTCCGCATACCTTTTATGTATCCTTATCAGGCGGACGGCGTATCGCTCACTCCCGCATACATAAGAAGTAAAAAGGCTGCGGAAATGTTCAACGAAGCCGGAATAACCGTTATGGGACAAACGTTTTGGCCGGGCGGAATGGGATATAATGCCGCAAAGGGCGGCGTGGTATGGAATTCAAACGTTCCCGAAGTATATACCGATTTCGACGATCCGTATTTCTATACGATCTCCAAAAACGCTGTTAAGTATATGTCGGAGGACCTAAAAGATCTTGTTGATATCTGGCTTATATCGAATGAACCCGATATCCGCACATATACCGGTGCCATGACCCCTCAGCAGATATGCGACTTTCTTATCGAATGTGCGGAGGGAGTAAAACAGGGAAACCCCGATGCAAAATGCGGTATCAACTTTTTAGGCAAGGTGAATACCTCATACAGTCTGTCGTTCGTCGAGGCTCTTTACGGTGAAGGCTCTTTCTTCGATTGGATCGGACTTGACGGATATTACGGCACCCTGCAGGAGGGCGGACCCGAGACTTGGGACGACTATATAAATGAATTCCATAATGCTGCGCCCGACTTCCCCGTAATTATTACCGAATGGTCGTATTCATCTGCTACGAATGACCCGAAAAAGACCTGTAAATATGCTTGGAACGGTCATGAGCG
>CAKRVQ010000224.1 GCA_934408795.1 uncultured Eubacteriales bacterium | reverse complement strand
CCTGTTATCGCAAGAATGAAAGAGCTAGTAAAAAACAACGAAATCGGAAAAATCAAATCATTTAACGCCACCAACATAACACTTTCCCCCGTTTGGGCCTTCCCATGGCAGGGCGTTCCCGAAAAAAGCTACGGCAAACGCGTTCCGATTAAAGAGGGAGATCCCCGTTTTCGCGGCGGAGCGCTTTGCGATCATCCTCATATTTTTGATATGATAAGGCATATGACGGAAAGCGAGTTTGACTGTATTTATGCCGAAGTAGCACCGAATATCCGTCCCGACATCGAGGAAGAAG
The DNA here is from genome assembly GCA_934408795.1 of uncultured Eubacteriales bacterium. Taxonomy (GTDB): domain Bacteria; phylum Bacillota; class Clostridia; order Oscillospirales; family Acutalibacteraceae; genus RGIG7384. The sequence goes on along the minus strand of CAKRVQ010000224.1, from coordinate 2,477 downwards.
ATATGCTTTCGGTTATAGGCAGAATGAAAAACGGTACCGTTTTTTCGCTTGATCCCTCGTGGTCAAAAATGGAAGAGCGTCTTAAGGTTCCCGGACCCGGCTGGGAAGTTTTCCCGAAGCGCATGGAAGTCAACATTACGCTGAACGGCGAAAAAGGAACCGTTATGGCTGACTGTTTCGGTCCGAATGTGTACCACAACGGCTGTCCCAACGACAGATACACCGTACAGTATACTTATTTCGACGAATGGGTAGGACTTATCGACGAGTTTGTTGACAATATCAGAAATCATAAAACGCCACTTATCAATCTCAAATGGCATAAAAAGACCATAGAAGCCATGAATGCCGTATATGACAGCATCTCTTCGGGAAAAGTCATCAAGCTTAACTGACAGTGTGCCTGCTCCATCTTTATTACGCTTAAGCAAATTAAAGGTGAGGCAGGCACCGTTATAATTAACTCAGACGAATTTTGATACTCTTGAGTACAAGCCTCATGAAATTTTCAATCCGATAAAGGAGGAAGCGTTTTGCCGATTACAACAATAAGTGAAGGAGTTCATAAGCTTTTTGCCTCACACAACGAAAAATGTCCGCCGTTCACATTGAAGTTCGGAGAGTTGTTTGATACGGTTTCGAAAGACGGCAGCGACATACCCGTATTCCGTTACAAATACTATAACAAATTTATAGGTATGCACGATCTCGATCTCCTCGGAACGCCGTGTGCCCTGACCGTGACTTCGATCGATACCGAGCCTGTAGAAAGAATACTTTTTCGCGAACTTTATGTCGCCGAATACCTGTTAAATTCCGAAGTCGAGAATATCACCGCTTACAGAAACAAAAACAGTGCGAACCTGATAGTCGGTTTCCGTAATAAGGCCAAGGCTCATATGCAAATACATTCCGCCGTATGCGGAGAACCGCAATTCAGACACGAGTTGTTTACCACCGAAGGCTTCGTGAGCGACCGCGCGGTCGACACCGTCACGGTGCAGCACGCATTGAATGTCTACACCGAAAAGGGTCACGAAACTTACACCGATGCGGATATGTCGCTTTACGGCTTAACGACGGTCGAACAGGAATATGTTTACGCGATATACGATATTTTCAATGACAAAAATACCGAACCGCTCATCGCAAAAAGACTTGAAGAGGCGACCGTTTCGGCGCTGAACAACGGAACCTATCATAACGGAAGGGAGTCGTGATTGTATATGAGCGAAAAAAGAAAACTTCGGGTCGCGCTTATGAATTGCTCTCATTCTCATGCACGCGGATACTATCGGTTTATCGGCTCCGACCTTTTCGATGTTGTCGCCTGTTCGGTTCCCCTTGAGTACCGCGACAGGGTGTTTATCGAGAATCTGTCCGGTGTGGATATGTATGAAGACGACGAGGAGATGCTGAACGCCCACCCCGAAACGGAAGCGGTGGTAATGGCAAGTCCGAACTACCTTCACAGAAAAGAATTCGAAATGTGCTTTAAGAGAGGTATCGCGGTCCTCTCAATGAAAGTCCCGACCCTTCGGTTGGATGAATACCGTGAAATACTGGAACTGCAGAAAAAATACAACGGTAAATGCTTTATAGAGCTTGAAATGAGAAGCTCCGCCGAGCTTCGGCGGCTGAAGGAGCTTGTGCAGGAGGGTAAGATCGGCAGGGTCACCTCGTTTTGCGGATGGAACCTCTCTCATAACCCCGTTTGGTGGCTTAAATGGCACGGTATCCCCGAGCAGATATACGGCAGCCGCACACCCATCGAAAAAGGCAGCAATATTTACCGAGGCGGCGCCCTTACCGATCATCCCCACATTTTCGATGCCATCCGCTATGTCCTCGACGACGAAATAGAAGAGATATATGCCCAAACCGCTCCGAATATGAGAAACACCGAGGTGGAGGACTTTGCCTTCATAATCGGGAAAACCGAAAAAGGCACCGTTTTCTCTCTCGATCCCTCATATTCGCGTACCGAAAACCCTGCGGACATCATCGGTCCGGGCTGGGAACAATACCCGAAACGCGTTGAAGTCAATGTGTCGGTTTTCGGCGAAAAAGGTTATATTTTGGGAGATGTCTACGGCCATTGGATACATCATACAGGGAAACCGAATCACAACTACACTTCGGTCCGCTGCACCGGACACTGCGATCCGCGCGCCGATATGTCTGAGGCATTTTACAACTATGTCGTAAACGGTGCCGAACCGCCGACGACACTTGCCGAACACTATAAGACCATGTGCATTATCGATGCGGCATACAGAAGCATTTATGAAGGACGACCGATAAAAATAGAATACCCGCGCTGATCCTTTTTCACCCTTTTACATCCTTACACCGGGAACGGGCAGGATGCAGACCGTAAGCTGACGATAATAGGTACGCCGCAGCGGCCGACCGAGCGAGGGCAGCGCCGCGCGCCCTCCGACAGGAGGGCGCAAAAACGGGCGGCAGAGCGTGAT
>CAKRVQ010000223.1 GCA_934408795.1 uncultured Eubacteriales bacterium | reverse complement strand
TGGATACCCCCCGTGTTGCCGCGTTAAAATACTCCTTGATTGTCTGAGCCTGCGAGAACGGTCCGAGCCCGCCCTGACATCGACCCGCCGCAGGCAGCGCCGCCCACGCCGAAGGCGTGGCAAACGGGCGTCGGTGCTTTTTACTTTCCTGAAATTCTTATCTTTCGGCGGTGCCGCGTTCCCGCATCTCGTCCCGCCGCCCGTTTTTGCGCCCTTCCGCGGAAGGGCGCGCGGCGCTGCCTGCGGCGGGTTGCCCCTTCAAGCAGGTTCTGCCCTCCCCGTCGGCTCGGACCGACAATAAAAATACGCCGATCCGAGCGGGATCGGTCATCCGTTTCACCGCCTCACACCTCCTCACGCGAACCGAAACCGGACAGAAAGGAAGTTAAAAATCATGCTGAAGGTTCTTTCTATCGGCAACAGTTTTTCTCAGGATGCACAAAAGTGGCTTAAGCCCATCTGCGATGCGGCAGGCTTTTATATAAAGCTCGGCAACCTGTTTATCGGCGGGTGCTCGCTTGAGACCCACTGCAGAAATTTGATCGAAGACCGACGGGACTATTCATTTGAGATCAATGCCGACGAAGGGCGTCCATCCTCGATTCGGGAGGCGGTCGTCAGTGACGACTGGGATATTGTGACCTTTCAGCAGGCGAGCCACCTGAGCGGAAAATGGGAGACATACGAACCCTATCTTTCGATCCTTTCCGAAAAGATCTCCCGGTTGTCGCCGCGCTCAAAGCAGTACATACACGAAGTTTGGGGATATGAGCAGGGAAGTAAAAGCGAAAATTTCAAGCTTTATGACAACGACTCGGCAAAGATGTATTATGCGCTACGCGACGCCTATATTCGGGCTTCGCACCTTATAAATGCTCCGATCATACCGACAGGCGACGCCGTTCGTTATCTCCGCACCTCTGTTCCGGCGTTTGACCTATCGGCGGGCGGGGTGTCCCTTTGCCGTGACGATATTCATTTAAGTCTCGATCTCGGCAGATATGCCGCAGCGGCGGTATGGTTTGAGACCCTGACAGGGCGCGATATCCGCTGCTCCGATTTCGTGCCGACCGTTGACGGGGAGGCTGCCGATGAGCGGTTAATTGCCCTGATAAAGGATTCCGTTCACTTCTTTTTGCAGTCCGCCGCCTCAACAAAGGCGTACTGAATGATTCATATCTTCACGGAACGGTGAACAAAATAAAGTGTCGATCAAAAAAAAGCAGAGTATGAAGTACTCTGCTTTTTTCTTTGTAATGAATGCCTTGTCCCCGCCGCGCCTTTGCCTTTTACGGCGGTTTTCGGACGCCGATCTGATCTATTGTGCAATGCTTATTTCTGCCCGGTTTAGAGCAGCGTTTTTTATTCTGTGTCCTTTTCGACCGCTTATTGCTGCGCATTCCTTTTTACCTGCCGCCTGTCGGACTGCTGCGAGGGGGTAGAGCGCCGCCCGTCGCCGCGCGCAAGGTGCGCGGCGACGGGCGGCGGTGTCGGTCGGATCGACGGTGCCGGTCGGATAGGCGGTGCCGGTCGGATAGGCGGGGGGTGGCGAGGTCAGCGATGAGAGACGGTGCGCGTCGGGGGGTCAGCCGAGGCGGCAGTGGGCGGTGACGGTGGGCAATTAGAAGGCAGCGGGGCAACGATGGAACAAACGGCAGCAGGCGGCGTGAGCCGAATGTGAGCAGCGGGGCGGGGCAGCGCCGTGCGCCCTCCGACGGGAGGGCGCGAAAACGGGCACGGCAGTCGGCTTTCGCCCTCGGGCAAACGAAAACACGCCCGATAATACGGTGTTTTGTGCGGACTCGACATTTTCGCTTGCCGATCTTGACCGTACCTCTCAGCCGCGGCACCGACGAGACTGTTATACGCCGCCTCTGCCGTGCCCGTGCGACGCACGCCTTCGGCGCGCGTCGCGGCGCTGCCCCGCCGTTCGTCTTTACTCGGGACGCAAACACATTTTTCGCCCTTACGACCCCTTTCGCCTGCCCTCATCGTCTTTTTCCCGAGCGGTCGATATTATTCCCGAAAGGTCGCGTGAAATCCGTTCACAAATATTGTGAATGACCAAAAATGTTTATGACAAATACACCGTTTTTATGCAAATTTTCGACAGGTTTTGCGCACATTTAACCCCTAAATGTTAACAAATTGTAAATAGTTGCCAAAAAGTTTGTGAACAACATTCACATTTTGTGATGTTTTTCGCTTGTTTTTTCGCCTTAATTATGGTTTAATATTTACAACGGAAACAGTTCCGTATATCCGACTGAGGCGGGTCGAGCCCGTTAAAGAGCCTCGGCTCGGATAAGCGGCAATGATCCGAATTCGGTTTTTTATGTGCCGATTTTTCGCTTCTCCGGCAAAAAGACCGAACACCGCGGACCGCTGCCGTTCGACCGCAGGGCGCTTGCCCTTTCGTAACTTTTAACAGGAAAAACCTACTGTGAGGAGAAGGAGACCTGAGAAAATGGAAATAAAACTTAAAGTACTGATTGCGGACGACAACAGCGAATTTGCCCGCGAATGCGCAAAGACACTGAGGAACAAAGACATGGATGTTCGCCTCTGTTCGAAAAACGGAAACATCCTGTTGTCGGAGATCGGTATCTACTCACCGGATGTTGTGCTCGCCGACATTTTTATGAGCGGCACCGACATGCTCGGCGTGCTTGAAAAGCTGAAGAACACCGAACTGATCAAAAGACCGCTTATTATGGCGATATCCGGCTTCAGCAACCCCAAGCTTGAGAGTCAGGTGTTGTCAGCCGGTGCGTCGTATATTTTCCTC
>CAKRVQ010000222.1 GCA_934408795.1 uncultured Eubacteriales bacterium | reverse complement strand
TATTGGTCTCCCGATTCATTTCCTGGACGATAAAATCAAGCTTTCTGCCCGCTTCGCCGTCACTTTTCAGCAAAGCCGATAATTGTTTGATATGGCTGCGAAGTCTTACCGTCTCCTCGGCGACCGCCACCTTGTCGGCATATATCGCCGCCTCGGTCACGATACGCTGCTCATCGGGTTCGCATCCGTCGAGGACCTCTTTTATTACCGAGGTCAACCGTTCGCGATACTCCCTGACCGTCTCGGGCGATCTTTCTTCGACATACTCAACGCCTTTCAGCACTGCATCCGTACGGGAAGAAATGTCATCTGCAAGTCTTTTTCCTTCATCCGAACGCATCTTCACAAGTGCGGATACCGCGCCGACCGTTGCTTTCATCACCGCTTCGGTCAGTTTTTCTTCGTCGGTTTCCTCACGCTTCACCGTAAATATCTCGGGATTGGATGCAACGACCGATAACGACAGATCGTTCTTCAACTTATAGTCCTTCGCAAGCGAACGGAGGGCGGAAATATATGCATCCGCATATTCGCGGTTTACGGTTATGCCCGCGCCGCCTTTTTCCGCTTCCGAGACGGTGATCGAAAGATCAACCTTGCCGCGGATGACCGACTTGCGGACCTCATTTTTTATCTCACCCTCAAGAAATTGACAGTTTTTGGGACAACGCAGGGAAAAGTCAAAGAAACGGTGATTGACCGAGCGTATTTCGGCGATGACGGTCAGACCGTCAACACTTGCTTCGGCGCGACCGAATCCCGTCATGCTTTTAACCATTGTGCGATCCTCCTGTATCAGGCAGCGGCGGAAAAAATGATTTTCCCCTATGCCCGCTATGACTCCAATATAACTATTCATCATATTTTACCAAATATCAAGCGGTAATGTCAACACTTTGCGAAGTTTTTTTACCGATGAATATACGAGAGCCGATAAATGCCATTCCCCGCTGCATAAGCAAGTGAGAATAATCCGAACTCGCCCCAAACGGCATATTTTCGGCGCATTTTCACTTGTCGTCTTTATAAGGCGAAAGCCTTATTGCATCCTCTGCATAAAAATTCACACGAAAATCATGCTCGTTTTGGGTTGAAAATTTTTTCAGCAGTGGATTTTCTTGCAGGGCAAGGCACAAAACGCAGTTAATCCTGACGGATTAACGAGTATTTTAACGCAGCAATGCGAGAAATCCATGCTCAAAAAACGGGTCCGGATTATTCTCACTTGCTTAAGCTGACGGGAGTTGAACCCTGCCGCCCGTCGGCGTGCGCGGAATGTGCACGGCGGTGGGCGGCGGAAGAGGCAGCTGAGCTGACAGAACCCGCTTAGAGGACAACCCGCCCGCAGGCAGCGCCGCGAAGCGCCGAAGGCGCGGCAAACGGGCATCGGTACATTTTCGTCTTAGAAAAGTCCTGATTTTTTGATAAGGCGGCATTCCTTTATCACGCTTTGTTGCCCGTTTTGCGCCCTTCCCAGGAAGGGCGCGCGGTGCTGCCTGCGGTGGGGTTGCTGCATAAAGCCGATTCGGATCGCTTTCGCTTTTTCAAGCAAGCGATGCAAATGCATCGGGCGGCGCACCTTGCGCGCCGCCCCACTCTTATCTTGATTTTGCGATCCCGATCGGGCCCGTGCTGCCGTATGCGGGCGACCGCGCATACGCGCGACCGCCCGCCGCCGGATATAGCGCTCATTTGAATTTCCCGACCGCCTCAATTAAACTGATATGAATCAACTCGGAGAGAAAATGTATTCCGAAAATCGGAACCGTATAAGACGAACCCCCTGCCCCGGGTGTGAGTGACAGACGGTCAAAGGAGGAAGATCAAGTGTGAACGGCATTTACGGATATGTTCGTGTATACAAGTTAAGTTACGGCGGCGGTCAGGGCGGCGAGGACATGCTGCCGAAGACATCCGATGATTACATTATATATGCAGTGATAGCCGCTGCAGCCATAGCTGCCATCGGCGGCATTACAGTTGTGGTCATTGCTGTCAGAAAGAAGAAGGCGGCAAGATAGTTCGACTGATCGTTTTCGCATAAATTCCGAAGAAGGTCTGCGGCCCGGGGCGTCTTCCGCAAGGAAGGTGCCCCGGGTCGCTTGTACGTCTCGCGCTGCTGTGTGCGAAGGGCGGCGCGCAGGGTGCGCCGCCCCGAGGTCAGCTATTTACGGTGACTGTATATGAGAAAAGCGGGCTTTGCGGCGCGCAGGGTGCGACGCAAAGCCCGTATTAACAAACCCGTGTTCTAAAACAAAAGTATGAATGACACAATCGCAGCGACAAGCAGTGCTGCAGATGCCGCGATCAAAAAGATCCTTCTTCTCTTTCTTTTTGTCCGCAGGTATCCGTATGTTATTTCCGCGGTCTCCACGCCGACACCCCCGCCTAAAAGTGTATGTTCGGCGATCTGCTTTGCCTCTTGTTCAAGTTTTTCGTTTCCCTTTTCGTCTCTTTCGGGACGAACAAAAAATATCGCTTTGTAAAAGCAATCATTTTCAAGGTCATTTATTTCGATTATTCTCTTATTTACCCCTCTCAGCACGGCATCGCATCTCCTTTTTATTTCTTATACTTTAATCAACCGTTGTTTTGTCGCGACGACCGTATCACCGTATCGTATACGCGGTTGTCACTCCAAAGCCTCAAACCTTATTTTCCCGAAGGATTCCCGTTTTATTCAGTCCTTTAGCCATTAAACGGAAATTTAGGCTCTTGTTAATACGGCAATGCCGTTCGGAGATTTTCAAGATGACGGGATGTGCAACTACATCTGCATAAGGTTTACATAACATCTGTGCATAACTCTGTTT
>CAKRVQ010000221.1 GCA_934408795.1 uncultured Eubacteriales bacterium | reverse complement strand
GTGAGGGTACACCCGTTCCCATCCCGAACACGGAAGTTAAGCTCACAGGTGCCGAAGATACTCGGTCGGAGACGACCCGGGAAAATAGGTTGATGCCGACACTGTAAGACCGCTCGTTGAGCGGTCTTTTTTTATGTATTTACACCGCACAAAATATTGTTCTTGTTTATCGGCACGCATTATGGTATACTGTGTTTGTTCCGATAACATCGCCGTTCGGGCGCACTTGCCTGTTATCGGCAAGGTGACGAATTCTTTGAATTTCACCCTGCACTGCACGAGGTCGGTATATTCCCTCCCCGGAGTCCGCAATAATGCGAAAGGATGTAAGCAGAATGAAAAAAGTGTTGGCAACGATATTCACTCTTTCAACGCTTGCCGTTATGCTTGTTAATATTGTGATGTTCGCCCTTGACAATGCGGTCTATTCGCTTGATGACCTTCCGAGAGGAACAGTCGTCGCCACGACCGCACACACCGATCTCGATAAACCGTATGCCGTCTCTTTCTATCGTATTGATGCCGGCGGCACTCTCGGTACCGCATTCCGCGCTGAGGCGACCGACCTCAACACCGGTCGCACATATAATGTGTACTGGGATAAAGAGACCGAAGACGGACCTACGGGAATGGTTTATGCCTGGCTTTCCGATAAAGTCATGGTTATCAACGGTCACTCGGTGGAGTTGTCCGAAGACGGAAATCATTACGATTTCCGAGTCTCCGCGGGAACGGACGACACTCTTCCGAACGGACTTCGCGCCAAAAACACAGCCTCATAAAAACAACTTACATTTTTTCTTATTAACACAAAAGCCTGCCGCATGTGATATTTTCTCACCTGCGGCAGGCTTTTTTATTACAGATCGGACCTATGCCTTGATCATTACGAACGGTGACAGTGTTGCCGTCAATTGTCTTCGTTCTTTTTTACAACCGTTGCCCTCCCTGACTGATCGACAGTCATAAGAAATACTTTTTTTATCGGCACACCCTGACTTTTGAGGATCTTTCCGAGGGTCTCCTTTGTCATATGGGTGAATTGCAGCTCTTCTTTACGAATTGCACCGTCGGTGACAACGGGAATCGGCATTGTCGCCTTTTCTGACTTTATGCTCATATCCTTTCTTGTCACGGTCTGGTTTTCCGACTTGAGCAGCACGCTCAGGTTTCCGTTGGTCTCAAGCACGCCGTATGCGACCGTAGACACATCAAAAACATTCTGACCTCTGAGTATTTCCATAAGATCGTCGACCGACACGCGAAGTTTTTTCAAAAGACTTTGGTCGATCTCTCCGTCCCTTATGATGACTGCCGAATGGCCGTTCATCAACCTTCGGAAAAATATCGAGTGCAGGACGAGTTTCGACATTGCATATTCAAGAAGCACAAGCACCGCGACCGGAAGAATACACTCGTAGATCGGGGAGTCGGTGTTCTCGACCGGCATTGCCGCAAGTTCGGACATAAGTACCGTGACTACAAGTTCACCGGGCTGCATATCCCCTACCTGCCGTTTTCCCATTATTCTTATTGAAATTATCACGGTAAAATACACAATAACCGTCCTGAGCAGCATCATAAACAAAGCCGATCACCTCGGCGGTTATTTTTCCCTGATCTACCTTACTTTATTCCGAAACAGGCGGGAAAGAGCAGCCCCGGCAGTCATAAATAAAAATATCAACAACCACACGGGAAAATCTTTTCTCACGGTGAAAATCAGCGGCATCAGTTTCATCAGGCACAAACTCACTGCAGAGCCGACAATGAATCCGCAAACCGCTCTGTGAAAAAGAAGCGGATGCTTTTTTTCGACTGCGGATGCTGCCGACGAAGCAAAAAAGAATCCCGCAGCCGCACCGAGCGCAAAGGGAAGCATAAGCAGCGATGTCATTGCCTCCTCTTTTATGCTGCCGCCCGATATCAAGGCTTTTATGAGTCTTACGGGGGCGCCTGCGGCGTTATATACCGTGCCGTACTGTCCGAGCAGAAGAAGCGTCACGCTGCCCGAAACACCCGGCAATGTCATTGCGGCGCACGACACCAATCCCGCCGCGAATAGAGCCATGAATGAAACTATGCCGTCAAGGCGATATATTGTTACTTCCTCACCCGCGCCTGTAATATGCGCTGCGACCGCAAGAGCAATGACTGTCAGTGCCGCCGCACAGAACGCGACTGTCCCGGAAAGACGCCTTTTACCGACCGCGCTCTCCCGACCGCTTATAACCTCTTCACCTTCATACCGAGGAATCCCGCCGATCATAACCCCTATAAAAAAACAATATGTATAAACGGGGAATGTCTCACAAAGGTACAGTATCGGGTCGGCGGAAACAAGAACTCCCGCCACCGCACCGACGGCGATCGGCAAAAGACAGGCAAGAGACCTTTTAGGCGATCTTATCAGGCAGCAAAACGCATCAACGATTCGGTCATAGACGCCGAGAAGAACCGCAAAAACACTGCCCGAAACGCCGGGTATTATGCCGGCAACTCCTATGACCATTCCCTTAAGAAACAAAACTACTGATCCTATCTCGGGTCACCTCCCGTAATAACCTTTTAATTCAGTCCGATACAATTTCGCCCCGCACAACGACCGATAACAATGATCGCGGCGGGTGCGCCCCATCGGAGGGGCATCTTGTATTCAAAAGCCGTACTATCTGCCCACGGCACTCAATGAATTATACTTTTATAATAAGAAAAATATGCCGCCTCGGACGGAATTAACGGCCACCGCAGCAGACCGACCAACAGACCGACGGTTGACTGAGAGAACAACAGATTGGTTTGATCGACTGCCGCGCAGGCAGGCAGG
>CAKRVQ010000220.1 GCA_934408795.1 uncultured Eubacteriales bacterium | reverse complement strand
AGGGTCTATCCTCTCGGCAACATAATAGCGGAAAAGAAGGGCAAAAGAATAGCTGCGGTCAGGGTGACTGCGGATTCTCATACCGACGAGGTCGGGATAATAGCTTCATCGGTCAACGAGCGCGGATTCGTAAAATTTCATACCGTCGGCGGGATCGAGGTACCGTCCCTGCTTTCAAAGAGGTTCGTATTCGAAAACGGGGCAAGAGGAGTTGTGTGCATAAAGCCGGTACATCTTTGCAGCAAGGAGGAGTCCTCCAAGCTGCCTGAGGAAGAGACCCTTGTTTTGGACATCGGCGCCGCTTCAAGGGAAGAGGCTTTGAAGATGATCTCAATCGGCGAGACCGCCGTATTTGAACCGGATTTTTCGTCGCTCGGGGATCTTTTCGTTTCAAAAGCAATAGACGACCGTGCCGGTTGTGCGGTGTTGATAACGCTGCTGAAAGAAGAAGCCGAATACGATTTTACCGCCACATTTTCGGTTCAGGAGGAGATTGGGCTCAGAGGTGCCCGGACGGCGGCATTCAACAGTAACTGCGAGGTCGCCGTTATAGTAGAGGGCACCACCGCGGCGGATATTCCGTCAAACTCGGGCGGAGATCGCGTTTGCGAGGTCGGAAAGGGAGCAGTCCTGTCGTTTATGGATCGTGCTACGATGTACGATCGCCGTCTTTACCTTGAAGGGCGGCGTCTTGCCGAGGAAAGCGGCATAAAGTGCCAGACCAAGACCAAGGTCGCGGGCGGAAACAACAGCGGCGCGTTTCATACTGCAATGGGCGGGGTGAGGACCGCAGCGGTCTCTCTGCCGTGCAGATACATACATTCATCGTCGAGCGTCGCCTCTTTTGATGATCTTGAAAATGTATACCGTCTCACCAAGCTTTTGATAGAAAAAGCGGCGGCGGGAGAAATATGATCAGGCTTGCCGATAATCTTTCGGTGAGCGAGGTCGAGCGGTTCGGGATCAACATTATGACCGCGAGGATGGGCGGTCTTGTTATCGCTTACGGTGCCGACGGCGGTCTTGAGGATCTTTACTTTTACCGTCAGACGGACGACGGGGGACGGGTGCTTGCGATCGTTGCGGTATTTTGCGGTCATGCGACCGTTGCAGCGGGCGATGATGCCGATTTCGGTGAGCTTTCGGAGTTCTTAAAGGTCGTTTCGGTCGAAGTTACGGCTTTTCCCGAGGTGACCGACCGACTCGGATTCGACGAGGCAGGCACCGCAGAGGTGCTTGAGTACCGAGGTGTCTCCGCGGGCGGTACCGCTTTCGGCAGCGAGGCCGATTTTCCCCGTACTGATGATGTATACCGAATACTTAAAGCGGGCGAAGACGGGGACATTCAGCTTCCCGACAGGGAAAGCTTTTGTGCCGATCTGTCCCACCGTATGCGGCACGGTGCCGCAGTCGCGAAGGTGACGCCGTCGGCTGCCGCGGTATGCGGGTTTATGACCGACGACTCCGCTTTGATAACGGGCGTGTCGGTGCTGCCCGAATCGCGCGGCGCGGGTGAGGGCAGGAGGGTCTTGTCGCTGCTTATCGATGCTTTGGCGCCGAGACGGATATTTGTGACCGCCTCGGGCAATGTATCTTCTTTTTACAAAAAATGCGGTTTTCGGTCGGCGGGGACGGCAGTCACGGTTTCGACAAGTCGCTCCGTTGCGGCTGACGGCAGGGGATGAACGGGGCCTGCGGGCCGATTAATGAGAATAATCGAGGAAGAGTGAAAATGAGAATCAGATATCTTGCATCGGTGCTTATAATCACGGGAATGTTGACCGCAATGATTTGCGGCTGCCGCCAAACATTTTTCATTTTCGGGAACGGGAGCTCTCGGTCGGGAAGCGTCTCTTCCGAAACAGAGAGCGGGGCAGAGAACGGCAGTTCCTCGGATTCGAGTGAAGGCAACACCTCTGCCGATTCGAGCAGGCCTTTGGGCGGCTCTGTATCACAAGCGGGCGGTTCTGCGGCAGGCAGTTCTTCAAAGCACGGCACAATCCCGAGCGGCAGTGTGTCCTCAACACCTTCGCCGTCATCGGCTGCGGCGTCGTCAAAGGAAAACAATTCATCGCGCGGCGGCAGTTCGTCGGGCAGCGATAATTCGTCGAAAGGCGGCAGTTCGTCAAAGAGCGATCCGTCTTCGGGTGCGCCGACATCTTCGGGGTCGGACGGGAGCATTATTTACAATTCAAACGACAGCGGTTTCAGCAGCAGGTGGTATTGATCGCTTATAACGGATGCGTGGGTCCGCGTTTCGGAGCGGATGCTCTGACCGAGGCGGGAATGATAAAGTGAACAAGGACTGCGCAGTTCGCATCGTGTCGTCAGAGCCGCGGAGCGGCTCTGACGATCGGTGCAGCGGGAGGGAATGTGCCGCACAGACGAATAATGCAGGCAAGCCCGCGCACTTAAAGTGCGCGGGCTTGCCGTTACGGTTATATATGCAGTTGTATTTATAGTTGCCGATATTGTTAATATAGCCGTTGCTGTTACTAGTACTACTACTGTTGCTGCGGCGGCCGTTGCTATCAAAACCGTCAACTTATTGTTTGGTTTGTCAGTCATTTTGCGATAGGAATACCTTGTGCGGCAGCGCCGCGATGCGCGCCGAAGGCGCGCATCAAACGGGCACGGCGGCGGGGAGCTATCGGGGCAGACTGTTGCGGGTCGAACGGTGCAGACGGAAAAGTCGATCGGGTATACAAGTGCCGCCGTGCCCGTTTTTGCGCCCTCCTTAAAGAGGGCGCGCGGCGCTGCCTCGCCCTCGCCCTCGCCCTCGCCCTCGCCCTCGCCCTCGCCCTCGCCCTCGCCCTCGCCCTCGCCCTCGCCCTCG
>CAKRVQ010000219.1 GCA_934408795.1 uncultured Eubacteriales bacterium | reverse complement strand
GATAATTCCATTTTCAGAGTCGCGATCCTTATTGCCGCTCTTATTGCCCTGCTTTATTGGTTTTTCGGGACTTCACGCGGCTGCGCCATCCGCGCAACGGGAAACAATCCCGCAATGAGCCGCGCTCAGGGAATCAACACAGATGCCAACAAGCTGATCGCGCTTATGATATCCAACGGATTCGTGGCACTCGCAGGTGCGCTCCTTTCCCAGTTTCAGGGCTTTGCCGATGCACAGATGGGCAGAGGTGCGATCGTGATCGGTCTTGCCGCGGTCATAATAGGCGAGGCAGTACTCGGCAAATTATTGTCAAATTTTGCCGTCCGCCTTGTTGGTGCTGTTTTCGGCGGAATCATATACTTCATCGTTTACCAGACAGTTATTTGGCTCGGACTGGACACCGATATGTTAAAGCTCCTCTCCGCCATTGTGGTGGCAGTGTTCCTTGCAGCCCCCTATTGGAAAGGCAAGGTAGTAAGGAGAAAGGTGCACATCAACAAGGGAGGGTCCGTCAATGCTTAGAATGGAAAATGTATGCAAGGTCTTTAATCCCGGCACTGTCAACGAAAAGGTTGCGCTTAACGGTCTGAACCTCATCGTTAATGAGGGTGATTTCGTTACCGTCATCGGCGGAAACGGTGCGGGTAAGAGCACCATGTTCAACGCCATATGCGGAGTTTGGAGACCCGATGCGGGGAAAATAATCATCGACAATATTGATGTTACCAACCAGCCTGAGCATCGCCGTGCAAAATATCTCGGCAGGGTGTTCCAGGATCCGATGCTCGGCACCGCACCCGATATGCAGATCGAAGAGAATCTTGCGCTCGCTTACAGACGCGGAAGCTTTCACGGTCTCGGATGGGGAATTTCGAAAAAGGAGCGGGAGTTGTACCGTGACCTTTTGAGCGAGTTCGGACTGGGACTTGAGAACCGTCTTTCCGACAAGGTGGGTCTGCTCTCGGGCGGTCAGCGTCAGGCGATAACGCTTCTTATGGCATCAATAAAAAAGCCCAAGCTTCTAATGCTTGATGAGCACACCGCCGCACTTGATCCGAAGACCGCGGCCAAGGTGCTGGAGCTTTCCGATAAGCTGATAAAAGAAAACAATCTCACTGCTTTGATGGTTACTCACAATATGCAGAATGCCATTGAATACGGAAACCGCCTTATAATGATGAATGACGGAAAGGTTATCATCGATATAAAAGGTGAGGAAAAGAAAAAGCTGACCGTAAAAGAGCTTATCGATATGTTCTCATCCGCAAGCGGAAGCGTGTTTTCCAACGACAGGACACTTTTGTCATAAGCCCGCTTTTTTCACGGACCGCATTTCGTCACGGAATCCATTCTGTCACTGAGCCTTTTTGCTATAGCAGTCCTTGGTTTAGGACGCCCTTGATGAGGTGCTCTTGACAGGTAAAATCGACATAATAAAGAGGTATGTAAAGGCTTCGGCTTTACATACCTCTTTTTCTGCATTCCAAAAGTGACGGGCAGCACCTCTTATTTACCGTCCCTTGTGACAATTACAGTCTTCAAACAACTTCTCGAGTTTAAGCTCGTGCGGAGAGACGCCCGTGAAATTCAGTTCGGTGAGCAGCTTTTCGGGTGCGGTGTCGTCGTAGCGGGCAAGGGAGGCTCCCGCTACTATTCCTGCGTGAAGAGCGGAGCGCAGAATGCCGTCCGCAAGCATAGCATCGTTTTCGGGTTCAAGTCTTGTCACTGTGAGGGTGCCGTTTTCAAGCTCATAAAGGCAATAGCCGAGACAGTCCGTTCCGCATCTTGCCGAGACCGCGGCACTGTTCTTTGTTACGGTCTGCCCTGCAGATAAATATAATTCTTCAAGCAGCGATCGATCCCTGATCGGCAGCACCTCAATCATTTTCGGCATCTCCTTTTTTCGATGTACTTATGCTCATAAGGCGGTGTACCTCTTTTTCGTTTAGCTCGCGCCATCTTCCCTGGGGGAGCATACCGAGCTTGACACCGGCAACTTCGACTCTTTTGAGCCTGATGACCGTAAGACCGAGTTGTTCGCACATCTTTCTTATCTCGCGGTTGCGGCCTTCGTAAAGCACTATCCGCAATACGGTTCGGTTATCTTCCCGTTGTATCACATCAGCGTCGCAGGGAAGGGTCTTTTTCCCTTCGATCATCATTCCGTCCCGCATTTTATCGAGCTTGTCCTCTCCGACCGCCTCTCTTACCGTTACCCGATAGACCTTCGCGACATGGCGTGAAGGGTGTGTCAGAATGTTGGCAAACTCGCCGTCGTTGGTCATAAAAAGGAGACCTTCGGAGTTGCGGTCGAGTCTTCCCACGGGGAACAGTCTTACGCCTGCGTCGGCAGCGAGATCTGCCACGCATCTGCGGTTCTGCTCGTCGCTCATGGTCGTCACGAATCCGCGCGGCTTGTGGAGCATTATGTACATCTTTTTTTCGGTGTTGACAAGTCTCTTTCCGGCAACTGTCACCTTGTCGTGAAACGGATCGACCTTGTCGCCGAGTTTTGCGGGTCTGCCGTTTACCTTGACCTTGCCCGCCGCGATCAATTCTTCCGCCCCTCTTCTTGATGAGACGGCGCATTGGGCAAGAAATTTTTGAAGTCTGATTTTTTCGTTTTTCATTTTCGGGGGTCCTTCCGATATATTGTGAATGCAAGAGAGGTTAAGAGCCGAGGCCGACCCGGCGGTCTCTCGGTATGGGAGTTGAATACCCCTTTTGTGGAGGCGGATCGCTCCTGCCTTTATATATACAGACACAGACGGAAAAGCGGGCAGGGTTTGATCTATGGCAGAAACCGGGCCTACGGCAGCGCCGCGCGCCCTTCTTCGAAGGGCGCGAAACGGGCGGCAAAGTG
>CAKRVQ010000218.1 GCA_934408795.1 uncultured Eubacteriales bacterium | reverse complement strand
TCCGAAGCTGGCGGGCATGACGGGTACGGCAATGACCGAAGCGGCGGAATTCGGCGAAATCTACAACTTGGACGTCATTGACATCCCGACGAACCGCCCCGTCGCCCGTATTGACTATCAAGACGAAATCTATTGGAAAGAGGAACAAAAGCTTTCCGCCGAAGACCGTAACGAGCGATGAAAGTGCCGCGCATATTACGATCGCCAAGACCGCGCCGTTCACTATACCGAGAAGAAAGCCCAGCAATCTGTTCAAAGGTCCTACAAGGGGAATAGAATTGAATCCCTTGAATATCTTTGCCAGAAGTCTTACAAGGAAAGAAACGAGCACAAACAAAAGCAGCATTATTACCACGCGAAGTATTAAAAGCACGACAGGCGACACAACACTGCTTTCGATATCTTCGGCAAGCGCTGCGGTATTGCTCAGGGAAGAACCGCCCACCGCTTCGGAAATGTTGATTCCTATTGTCCCTGCGGATCTTGTTATGAATTCGGGGACAACGCTCTTTACCGCATCGGCGGTGCTTGAGAAGGTACCGTTCAACTTTTCGGCTATTCCCGCTGCTATTCTTGCTTTGAACAGTTTATCGTACAAAAGATCGGCAACGACGGGGCTGAGCTTAAATGCCGCGAACAGAGACACGAGCGAGCCGCACAGTCCGAGAAGCGTTGCCAAGAATCCTCTTCTGTAGCAAATAAAAGCAATAATGAGGATCAAAAGACAAACGACGATATCAATTATTATGCTCATATCTTCACTCCTTAAAAATGATAATTTTTGTCGTTCCGCAGCCGACCACCGTTCTGCCGCCGTTTACGAAGGCTATTCTTTGTATATTCGATTCGTCGGCAACCGATGAAACAAGCTTACCTTCGGCATCATATGTACAAAGCTTGTTATCATAGACAGCGTACAAACCGTTCCTATCCGTTTTTATATCCGCAAGCACGGCATTTATTTCCGCAGAAAAGACCTGTTCGGCTTTTTCGTTATAGACACGGATATTGTTGAATGTCTGTTTGTCCGAACGAGAATAAACGACCGTAAGTCTGCCGTTTATATCCTCCTCAAGGAATGATATAACTCCGCCCGTATCTATTGTATCGTATTCGCCGTTCTTCCAATTTATAAGATAAACCTTTCCTTCGCTTGATGCAACAAGTTTATCCGAAACCGTGATCAAAGATGTGATCGCTTCGCCGTTAAAGCTCAGAGAGCAATAGGGCTGCGCCGAGTCAAGTCCGAAAAGTTCGACCTTTGAAGAAAGTATCCCGCCCTCGGTGTAAAGTTGTGCGACCGCAAGCTTACCGCCGGAATTATTAAAACGCACCGCGGAAATGAGATTTGATACCGACTTCCATGTATATATCACTTCGTCGTTTTTTGAGTAAACATTTACCTCAGCCGCATATCCGCTTGATGATGAAGCTATGGCGTATCTGCCGTTATTACCCATTGCGGCGGATGTTATATTGCCGACGGCAGTGCCCTCATGAAGCACCGATGCGCAGTTGAAAGTCTTATATTTTCTGCCTCCCCTGTCGAAAATAACAGTCCTTGCCGATGAGACCTCAAGGACGGGAGAAGCAAAACCGTGCTTGAAGTAAAGGACATTATAGCCTTTTGAATTGAATATTTCAAAATAGGAATCCGACAACAGATAAACGGCATTTCCGACCGACTGAAACTGTGCCACGGTGGCGTTTGTATCTGTCATGGTGTTGTCGCCGTTATCCTGTGTGAGCGCATATGAGTTTTGAATATACTCGATTATCCCGGTGGGAGTACAGATATGAAAGATCAAAAAGAAGATCACAATCGCCGCCGCGACCGAAGACAGGATCGCCGTTCTTCTTCTCTTTCTTCCGCGAACGACCGTGAATCTGCTTTTACCTCCGCCTGTTCCGCTGCCGCCGTCTCCGAAATTTCCGACGGCGTTGCCGGGGTAATCTATTATACCGCTATCGTTATTCGATGCGGCGTTACTAAAGGACTCTTCCCTTTTACTGCTTTCGATCTCACGGTCACTGCGCTTTGCGCCGCTGCTTTTGCCGTTACCTCTGACGCTCTTGCCGTTTATACTCTTGCTTTCGCCGACGGCGGATCCCGAACCCGATCGAGACCGTATCGCTCCGACAGTTGTATTCTTGTTGCCCTTTTTGTTTTTTCTGTCGGCTCCCTTTTTTGGGGGTGCGGAGTCTTTGTTTTTATGCCCGTTATATGAAAAGTCCTCCGCCGAACCCGTCCCGTTAAGGTATTCCGATGTCTGCGATCTGAGTTTATCACGTGCGTTCAGGATTTTTGCGCGTTTACTCAAACACCCTCACCGTCCTTATAATAAACTCGATACAGGCGCAGTCCGCACGCAGGAGCCGTAGCCCCCGCCTTGCTGCGGTCACGCGAATCAATTACGCCCTTTATATCCTCGGGCGAGCATTTCCCTTCGCTCACCGATATCAGTGTTCCGACAATGATCCTTACCATATTATAAAGGAATCCGTCGCCGTTTATTTCGACCGTCACCCTGCCGTCTTTTCTTTTCACCTTACAGGAATACACCGTTCTGGTCTTATCTCCGACACTGCTGCCCGATGCGCAGAATGCCGAAAAATCGTGTTTGCCTTCGATAAAAGACGCCGCACGAGCCATTTTCGATACATCGAGCTTTCTGCCATAGTGATACTCATACTTATAGTTGAACGGATCCGAGTTCGGTGAGTCGTTAATCGTGTAACGATATGTTTTTGAGGTCACGGAATATCTGGCATGGAAGTCGGGCGACACCGTCACACAACGAACCGCTCTTACCGACTCGGGGAGCTTTGTGTTGAGCGCCTTGACGATATTGTCGCAGGGGATCGCGGTCGCGGCCTG
>CAKRVQ010000217.1 GCA_934408795.1 uncultured Eubacteriales bacterium | reverse complement strand
GCACAACGATCGACGGATGAGCGGTTGATGACCGACGGCAATATCATTCATAATAACAGGTCATAAAGATCCCTGCTTAACGGATCATACTAAAAAGGCAAAAGGCGGAAAACAGAGATATGAAAACGATTGATAAGCTCGGCAAAATATTCGAACAGGTATTTGAGATCAAGCTCGATATGTCTACGGTGAGCAGGGAGACCTCCCTTGTCGAAGACCTCGGACTCAACTCAATAGGTATGCTCTATCTGGCGCTTGCGCTTGAAGAGGAGTTCGGAGTATCCTTCAATAACGACGACCTTAAAAATCTTCGCACGGTCGGCGATGTCATAGACCGTCTCGGAGGCGAAGAGAATTGAACTGGGAGCCGAGTCATCCGCATAAAGGCGATATGATAAGAACGAAGGTCGGTTTTTATTACCATTACGGTATATATGTCGATGACGGGACCGTGATCCAATTCGGTCCGCCCGACGGCGCCTCGCGTGACCCCAATGAAATAGAGGTCATTTCGACCGATATCGACATCTTTCGCAACGGCGGCGAGGTCGAGACGGCAAAGCTTGACCTTTCGGAGCGTCTGAAGCGAAATTCGGCGGATAAGACCGTCGAAATCGCAAGGTCAAGGATCGGCGAAAAGGGATACAACATTCTTCACAACAACTGCGAGCACTTTGCAAACGAATGCGTATTCGGCGCTCCTCATTCGGGGTTTGTGGATTCGGTAAGACGGTCGATCAGGGAGAAGCTGAACGGGCGATCCGACAAACCCGAATCGGCAGACCGCACCTGATTATCACCCCTGCATGGACATTGTCGGTTTGTTCTATCGCCCCGGACGCGGTCGGTCTTAATGAGTCGGGTGCTTACGGCGGGGTTGCGCTCGGACGGTCGCGATCGGGCGTTTTTAATATAGCAGATTAAAATTGTTTATCTGTTGATCAAAAGTAAAAGATAACAACCGCACCTGAACCCAAACCCGCTTGGCGGTTAAGCCGACGGACGGCAGCACCGCGAAGCGCCGAAGGCGCTTAAAACGGGCAACGGCACGGTTTTGTTTTTCAGAAAGCCCTGCTTTTTCGGCAGGGTCTTATTTTTCATCAAACTATGCTGCCCGTTTTTGAGCCCTCCCGTCGGGAGGGCTCGCGGCGCCGCCTGCGGCTCGGCTATGCTTTAAGCGGATCGTGTCAGCTCACCGTATCTTCCGCCGCCCACCGCAGTGCACATTCAGCGCACGCTGACGGGCGGCGGATTCCGTATACAACGCAAGTCACCGAAAACAAACTCGGCGCACCTTGCGCGCCGCAGGTTAATGCCCACAGTCGACAGAACACCAAACAGCAAGACAGCAGTGACAACGAGCACGGCATCGATCTACTTTTGCGGAGCGCACCCCGCACATGCGCAGTGACCGGGCGGTATATGTATCCTCCCCCACCCTGCGCGGGCAGGGACAGGTGTGAGTGTGACCGATGATCTCTGTCGTGCCCGGGCAGACACGAAAACACCATCCGTACCGACCCCACTCACAGTAGAGTACAAAAACCGTTCCCGCCCGCACCCTGCGCGGGCGGGGAGAAATGCGTAATCTGTCCTTCGGAAAGCGTGCAGAGGGGTGATGTGGCAGAATGATACTGTGTAGAATAATACGATTCGAAAAAAATAAAGCGCCCGTCGGCGCGCGCATAAGTGCGCGGCGGTGGGCGGCGAGAATTCCATGACTGTTTTCCCGGTAACTAACAATCTCTTCGACCCGTGTGCGAGAGTGCGTGGGTGCGACTGATGTGAGAACTCTCTCCCGCCCGCGCAGGGTGCGGGCGGGAACAGATGTGATCGTGAATCGGCGATTCCACGTTTTGCCCGGGCAGGCGCGAAAGATGCCCGCCGTGCCGACTCTACTCGCGGTAGAGTATGAAAAAAGCCGCCTGTGCAAAGGTGATAGCGGCCAAGCATCTGCCGGCAGGCAGAGTCAGGGCACCAAGCGAGAGTGCTGAGTCCTCTCTCAGCCGGGCGTACAAAGCCGCCCGTCGGCGCGCGCAAGGTGCGCGGCGGTGGGCGGCGGATAGTGTGCGGCAATTGGTGATTGCCCTATTGCGAGCCGTAAACCGATGAGCAGCAAGAACGGCGGGGTTCAAGGCAAAGCGATCGTTGTGTATGGATTTCCGTCGGCGGAGCCGACACCGCACTTCTTCACTATGCACTTTTACTTATTACTTTCGCTTTACGCGTCGGCGTTTATCAGTCGATGTTCTTGGTCGCGACGATATCGGTTCCGAAAACATTTTCCTTTATCTTATCCCCTATGTGAACCGGGGCGTCCACGGTCATCGTGCGGATAAGTTTCATGACATCGAATATCCTGTCCTTCGGGATCGGCGATCCGGTTTTGACGCTGACCATTACATCTTCCCGATTCTCCACCCTTACTGATGATGTCACGGTGCGCGTCGGATTTGTGCACTCGTCCGCTGCATACTGTTTGCCTCTGGGGCAGCCGTTTCCCTCAACTTCGATCGCTCCGTCGTTGATATGTGCAGTAAGTTCGCAGCCGCGCGGACAAATTATACAGGTCAGTTTTCTTGTCATCGGATCTCCTCCACGCTCACGATTATTTCTTCGCTTGCAAGCTTTCTCTTGTCCGGTTTAAGGATTATTTTCTCCATTTCTCCCGGCGCCGCTTTAAGTCGGACGGCGGTTGTAAGCACCGTATCGCCCGAGCGCACAGTATATCTGACCTTTCCCAAAGGTTTTGACACCCTAAGGTAAAGAGCGACCTCCTCGGTACCGTTTTTGTCGATCCGCTGCGGAAGCACATATCTTACGCCGTCTGCAGCAGTGACCTTCAGATAGGTCGCATTGTCCGTCAATTCGTTCTTTACATACTGCGCCGCGCCC
>CAKRVQ010000216.1 GCA_934408795.1 uncultured Eubacteriales bacterium | reverse complement strand
GGCGCAAACAAAGACTCCATCAAGATCATCGGCGATCATACCGATAAGTATGTTCAGGCATATTTCCAGTATGACTCAAAGAAGACCGGCGGCATCACCATTTCGCATCTGCGCTTCGGTGATAAGCCGATAAAGAGCCCCTATTACATAAATAAGGCTGACTTTGTTGCCTGCCATAATCCCTCATATGTAACAAAGGGATATAAAATGGTCAACGATGTAAAGCCGGGCGGAGTCTTCCTTATCAACTGCCAGTGGACTCCCGAGGAGCTTGATAAGCATATGCCCGCAGAGGCAAAGCGCTATATCGCAAAGAACAACATTCAGCTCTACACCGTTAACGCTATCGACCTGGCGGTCAAGATCGGACTCGGCAAGCGTACCAGCACCGTTTTGCAGTCTGCCTTCTTTGCACTCGCAAAGGTGCTCCCCGCAGAAGAAGCGATCGGTTATATGAAGGAAAAGGCGACCCTCAAGTTCAGCAAAAAGGGTCAGGACATCGTCGATATGAACCATAAGGCTATCGACGCCGGCGCCACCGCCTTCGTTAAGATCGATGTTCCCGCCGATTGGGCAAACGCCGTTGATTCCGCAAAGGCAGTCACCGAAAACGGACCCGCAAAGCTCGTTAAGATGGTTGATGATATAATGAAGCCGGTCGGACTTATGGACGGAGACGCTCTCCCGGTATCGGCATTCGAATCCCATGTTGACGGAACCTTTGAGCAGGGAGCTTCCGCTTATGAGAAGCGCGGAGTTGCCGTTATGGTTCCCGAGTGGAATCCCGACACCTGCGCAAAGTGTAATAAGTGCGCATTTGTCTGCCCGCACGCAACGATCCGTCCCTTCGCACTGAGCGAAGATGAGGCAAAGAACGCCCCCGCAAACACCAAGATCGCTCCGAAGCCGATCGTAAAGACCGAATATAAGTACACCCTTGCCGTTTCTCCTATGGATTGTATGGGCTGCGGTGTATGTATAGGCGTCTGCCCGACCGCTTCTCTCAAGATGGTCGCAAGAGAGTCTCAGGATGCGCAGCAGGAAGTATTCGATTACTGTGTTGCAAATGTCACCGAGAAACCCGAGACCACCGCTGCGCTCAATGTTATCTCAAGCCAGTACAAGAGACCGCTGCTTGAGTTCTCGGGCTCCTGCGCAGGCTGCGCCGAGACATCTTATGCGCGTCTCATCACTCAGATCTGCGGAGACAGAATGTATATTTCCAACGCAACCGGATGTTCTTCGATCTGGGGCGGTCCCGCAGCCACATCTCCGTATACCACCGATGCCGAGGGTCGCGGACCCGCTTGGGCAAACTCCCTCTTTGAGGATAACGCCGAGCACGGCTACGGTATGTATCTCGGACAGAAGGCTCTGAGAGACAACCTCATCGAAATGGTCAAGAAGATACCCGAGGCCGAGGAGGCTTCCGAGGAAGCAAAGGCAGCCGCAAACAAGTATCTTGAGACCCTTAACGACGGAAAGGCGAACAACGAGGCTGCAAAGGCTCTGGTCGCAGCTATTTCCGGCAATGTTGATAAGTGCGAGACCTGCAAATACATTGTAGATCATAAGGAATACCTCGGAAAGAAGAGCGTATGGATCTTCGGCGGAGACGGTTGGGCATACGATATCGGCTTCGGCGGACTTGATCATGTCCTCGCTTCGGGTGCCGATGTCAATGTAATGGTATTTGACACCGAGGTCTACTCCAACACCGGCGGTCAGGCGTCCAAGGCTTCCAACATAGGCCAGGTCGCACAGTTTGCCGCTGCAGGTAAGGCGATCGCGAAGAAGAGCCTTGCCGAGATCGCAATGTCATACGGATATGTTTATGTCGCTCAGATAGCAATGGGTGCCGATATGAATCAGACCCTCAAGGCGATCGCCGAGGCTGAGGCTTATCCGGGTCCGTCGCTTGTTATCGGATACGCTCCCTGCGAGATGCATTCGATAAAGGGCGGTATGACCAACTGCCAGAGCGAAATGAAGAAGGCGGTCGATTGCGGATACTGGAACCTCTTCCGTTACAATCCCGCAAACAAGGCGGCAGGCAAGAATCCCTTCACCATAGATTCCAAGCCCGCTACCGGAAGCTATCGCGACTTCATAATGAACGAGGCAAGATACTCATCCCTTACCCGTTCGTTCCCGCAGCGCGCCGAGGAACTCTTCAGCGAGGCGGAGCAGCACGCGGTCGAGGTCAGAAAGCATCTTGAAAAGCTGGAAGAGCTTTACAAGGTCGACTGATACCGATAATATCGGAAGACAGGCGAAAAAACAATAAACCCCAAAAGCCCCGTTCCGCCCGAAAGGCGGAGCGGGGCTTTGTTGTCGGCGCATATTTTTACGGGCGCAGCGCGAAAAAAATAAAAGCAGCGGTTTGGAAAAAAACAAAGAATAAGGCAGCGGATGAGTCGACGGCATAAAGGACGGTGCGCGGCAGCAAAAAAGACGAAAATTTTTCGAAATACGGATGATTGAACAATGATCGTCACTGTGGTAAAATGCGAATGTAAATAATACATAAGCTGACAGACGGCAGGGTTCGACTTCCGTCAGATCAAATAAAAAAGAGGTACGCTTGATGAGAAATTCAAATTTGTCCGTCGACTTCAAAAAAGTTATAGGTCCCGTCAGGGCGTTGAACGGAGTGGGTCAACCTCCGCTTATCGGAATCGACACGGAAAAATTCCACTATCTTACCGAGGCAAATATTCCGTATTCCAGACTGCATGATGTGGGCGGCTGGTTCGGAAAAAATATGTTTGTTGACATCCCGAACATCTTCAGGGATTTTGATGCCGATGTGAATGATCCCGAGTCCTATGATTTCGCCTTTACCGACATACTTATAAAGGGTCTTGTTGACAGCGGATGCGAGCCGTATTACAGACTCGGA
>CAKRVQ010000215.1 GCA_934408795.1 uncultured Eubacteriales bacterium | reverse complement strand
CATATATTGTGCATACACCCGATTATTCTTTAATCAAACGAATTATCGCCTTGTCGTGTTTCTTTGCAAATTCACTCAGGGAATACGAGCGGATCCTTTCCTTTACAATGTTTGGAATCAAAAAACCGTTTGCTGTGAGTTTGGCGCAACGGTTAATTATTGTTTTATTGGTAACACCGAGTTTTTTGCTTACTTCTATCGGTGTAAACTCAAGCACACGGTTGTTTAGGAGATACGCCAACAACGCCTTTTCTTTTGCGTTCAAATATGACAAGCTGCCTGCCGATTCGTCATCGGCGGACGCCTTTGACAGTTCGCATACTTTGCTTGAATAGAGTTCCACCATGCGCAGAAAATAATTGATCCAAATTTCCGGGTGCGGAGGATCTTCTCTGCCCGAATAGTACAGTGCCGGCAGTCCCATTTGGAGCGAAGAATAGTATTCATCGGGATCATAGGCAAAGTATTCTTCAAGTGAACCTATGCCGTTAAATCCATACCCGTTAAGATCAAGGATATATCCCGACATCAGTCTTGCAGTGCGTCCGTTGCCGTCCTCAAAAGGGTGTATGGTAACCAGCTGATAGTGCACAACGGCTGCGACAATAAGCGGATGATCATCGGTAGTGTTCACATATTCAGTTAGCTCGTCAAGAAGTTTCGGAATATCTGTATATTCGGGCGGGATGTATTCGGGATTTCCTGTTTCCGAATCATATACCGCGAATAACACCCCGGGCGGCATTGCACCCCGCAGTCCGATTTTTTCCTTTGATGCGCCCTTCTCAACCATTGCCTGAACTTCAAGCAACAGTTTTACGGAGAAGGGTTCTTTGGCCTCTGACTTTTTTTCAAGTAAGTTCAGAGCAAGGAAATAGTTTCTGACTTCCTGTTCGGGCTTTAAGAAATGCTTATGAGCGTCGCGCTCAATAGCTTCGTTTGCCTGTGCTTCGGTTAAAGGATTCCCCTCAATTCTGTTTGAAGTATATGAACTCTTCTTTTTTGAGTTTTTTCTGAGCCTGTTCTTTGTCGCCTGAGGCAGCTCAATCCTTTTAAGCGAAAAACGGTTTTCATCAATGGCGGATATTTTTTTAAGAATATCATTTGATAAAGTAACTCTGATCATAAAGCCATTCCTTTGTTTTGATAATTTCATTATAACACATCAAATGAAAAAATTACACTATTTTTACATTATTCTTTCACTATTTTTTCTTATTAACCTATAGTACTGTATATCAAAACAAAGAAACGGAACTGCAGAGACGCTCGGTCAATGCAATTCCGTTTTTATATTTTATGATCGTGACAGGGCTGCAGCAAACAGGTATGTCGTCGTGCTTTCGGCGGCACCTGCCGACATTCACCCCGCCGTATTACGAGATCTGCCCGTCCTGCGCTTTTATGCTCCCCCCGTGTTTAAGAAGAGGCAGCGGACCGTCATAAGGTGTATCTGTATCGGTCGTACCCACGGAGAGGGTGCGGGGTCAAACCCTCGGAGAGTACCATTACCCTATCTGTCTTCCCTGAAATATGACTGCCCGAGAGCTGCGGGCGCCTGCTTTTCATTTCTGTTTTTAATGCTTCCCACAATAAGAACTATAATAGTGACTATGTAAGGCAGCATCATTATGATCTCCTGAGTATTTACTCCGACCTGAGGCAGGGAGATATTCAGTGAATCACTCACAAAAACGATAAATGTGTTGATGTAGTTATGTATGATAAGAAGTCCGCCGAACACTATAGAACCGAGGATGCTCGACTTCGGTCTCCAGAGCGAGAAAATGACCAACGCGATCGCAAGCCAGCCGCGATCTCCGAATGCGTCGTTTGACCAGATGCCGTCGGCGTAATCCATTACATAGTAAAGACCGCCGAGACCTGCTATAACGCTTCCCGCACAGGTGAAAACATACTTATATCTGTTTACATTTATACCTGCAGCATCCGCCGTTGCGGGGCTTTCTCCGATTGCACGGAGATTCAGTCCCACCCTTGTGCGCTTAAGTATGAACGATGCCGCAAGGGCTATGATCACCGCCGCATAGGCAAGAAAACTGTATGACAGGAATATTTTACCGAACCATCCGAGATCGTCGGCAAACGGCAGTGCCGCACTGTAGACCGCACTCGTTCTGCTCAGAGAAATAGAAGGCAGCTCACTGTTCGTAAGCTTAATCAGCGAACCGCCGAAGAAGTTGCCGATACCGATTCCGAAGGTCGTGAGTGCAAGACCGGTAACATTCTGATTTGCTCTTAAGGTTATGGTGAGGAAGCTATATATCAAACCCATCAAAAGAGAGCCGGCGATGCTTGCAAGCAGCGGAATAATTATCGCAAGAAACGGATTGAGCGCCGTGTCCGCGGGGATGCTGCCTTCATACAGGAAAGCTCCTATAACACCGCTGATACCGCCGACATACATAATACCCGGAATTCCGAGGTTGAGGTTTCCCGATTTTTCGGTGAGGATCTCTCCCGTGCATCCGAAAAGCAGCGGGATGCTCTGCATTATCGCTCGTTGTATAAACGAAACAAGCATCTTTTAAGCCTCCTCCTTCGTCTTTTCACGGAACTTGACCGCATAGTTTATAAAGAATTCACTGCCGATTATAAAGAAAATTATGATACCGGTTATTATATCCGAGAACGATTTATTGAGCTCATAGGTCGTCGATATCTGAGACGCGCCCTTCTGGAGGAAAACTATAAGCAGTGATGTGAGGATCATAACAACGGGATTGAACTTTGCAAGCCACGACACCATTATCGCCGTGAAGCCGCGCCCGCCTATTGTGTCTCTTGTTATCGTATGGTCGGTACCGCTTACCAGAAGCAGTCCGGTAAGACCGCAGATAGCGCCCGAGAGTATCATTGTGCGGACTATGACCTTTTTAACATTTATACCGATGTATTTAGCGGTGTTTTCGCTCTCGCCGACAACGGAGATTTCGTAGCCGTGTTTACTG
>CAKRVQ010000214.1 GCA_934408795.1 uncultured Eubacteriales bacterium | reverse complement strand
ACGCAGACCGTCCGCGTGACCGTGCGCCACGGCGACGCCTTCGCCGCCGCGACGCTCGACGTCTTCGACCTCGCCCGGTTCGGGACGCTCTACGAGCGCCACCACGCGGCCGCCCGCCAGTTCGCGTACGGGCTCTCCCGGCACCCCTCCGACGTCGACGACCTGGTCGCCGAGACCTTCGCCAAGGTGCTGGCCATGATGTGCCGGGGGCACGGGCCCCGGCAGGCGTTCCGCGCGTACCTGCTGACCACGCTGCGGCACCTGCGGGCCAGCCGGGCCGGTCGGGAGGCACGGCTGGAACTGACCGACGACCTATCCCGGTACGAGACCGGCGAGCCGTTCGCCTCCGTGATAGCCACGGGCGGACTCGCGGGAGAGGTCATCCCCTGCTGCCGCAGAAGTGTAATAACCGATGACAGACTCCTGCTCGACGGCCTCCGTATAATTTATAATAAAAATCGGTAAACCTTTTACCGCAGACGGATATTTCCGCCATTTTTGATCTGCTTAATATTGCGTTGTATCGGAAACAAAACGAAAAAAGTCGGGCGCGGATCACTTTCGCCGTCTTCTGCCGCAGGTATGCGGGGCAGCGCCGCAAAAAAGCCGCATTCGGTATTTTTGTCGCTTTGCAACGAACAACAGCAGGAGGTTATATATATGAAAAAATCATCCGAAAAGGCGGCTGCCGCGGGACTTTTTGTCGCCGTGGTAATTCTGCTTCAGGTAATATGTACCTTTGTCAGATTCGGCCCCTTCAACATCACATTGGCACTTGCACCGATCGTGATCGGCGGCGCACTTTACGGCAGACGGTTTTCCGCCATGCTCGGAGGCGTCCTCGGTCTGGTGATCCTCGCTGCCGGCCTTATGGGGTGGGACGGCGGCGCGGTATTGATGCTTTTTGATGCCTCGCCGGTCGCGCTTGTCATAGTCGCGGTGGGAAAGACCCTTGCTGCGGGATATGTCGCGGGAGCGGTCTACGGATTCATATGCAAAAAGAGCGAGCTTGCGGCGGTGCTTACTTCGGCGGTACTTTGCCCCGTCGTAAATACGGGACTGTTTATCGCAGCGATGTTCCTCTTTTTCCGTGAGCCGTTAAGCGCATGGGCAAACGGGAGCGACGCCCTCGTGTATGTTTTCACGGGACTTACCGGCGTGAACTTCCTTGTCGAAATCGGAGTTAACCTCGTGCTCTCGGCGGGGATCACCAGGATCATAAAAGCATTGAAAAAGTAGGCAATCAGTCTGTCAATACAGAATCGGGGAGACAAATAAATGTTAAATCAGGCAATATACGATCTTGTTTCATACGGAGTCGAACGCGGCATTTGCCGTGAAGAAGACAGAATATATACGGTGAACCGACTTTTGGAGGCACTGGGGTCGGAGGAATACTCCGAGCCCGAAGGCAGAAAGGATACCGAGCTTGACGAAATATTGTCAAAGCTGCTTCAATTTGCCGTCGAGTCAAAGCTCATAAACGATAATATCACCGAGAGAGATCTGTTTGACACCAAACTGATGGGATGCCTGACCCCTCCGCCCTCCGAGGTCATCCGCACCTTCCGCGAGAAGTATGCCGAGTCACCGAAGGCGGCGACCGATTGGTACTATGATTTCAGCCGCGCCACCGACTACATAAGAACGGGAAGGGTCAAAAAAGATCTGAAGTGGACCGTCGATACCGAGTACGGTGCCCTTGATATAACCATAAACCTGTCCAAGCCCGAAAAGGACCCCAAGGCAATCGCCGCCGCAAGAGCGGCAAAGCAGGCGGGTTATCCCAAATGTCTGTTGTGCAAGGAAAACGAGGGATACGCGGGCAGACTCAACAGTCCCGCACGACAGAATCATCGTATAATCCCCGTGACGATAAACGACTCCGCATGGATGCTGCAGTATTCACCTTATGTGTATTATAATGAACACTGTATAGTGTTTAACGGTCAGCATACCCCCATGGCAATAAATCGGGCGACATTCCGTAAACTGCTTGATTTCGTGAAGCAGTTCCCCCACTATTTCGTCGGTTCGAATGCGGACCTGCCGATCGTCGGCGGCTCAATACTTTCGCATGACCATTTCCAGGGCGGAAGATACGAATTCCCCATGGCGAGGGCGAAAACGGAGATACCGTTGTCTTTCGACGGCTTTGATGACATAGAAGCGGGAATAGTCCGCTGGCCCATGTCTGTCATCCGCCTGCGTTCTGCGGACGATGCGAGACTTGTCGACCTTGCCGATAAGATCCTCACCTCATGGAGAGGTTATACCGACGAAGATGCATTCATCTTCTCGGAAACGGACGGCGTCGCGCATAATACCATAACCCCGATCGCGCGCTTCCGTGACGGAAAATATGAACTTGATCTCGTCCTGCGCAACAACATAACCACCGAAGAACACCCGCTCGGTGTGTTCCATCCGCACGCAAAGCTGCACCATATCAAAAAAGAAAATATCGGACTTATAGAGGTTATGGGACTTGCGGTCCTGCCTGCAAGACTCAAGGCAGAAATGGCTGAGCTGGAGAGGGTCATCCTTGCGGGTGAGGCGCCCGAGGACAACGAAATGACCGCAAAGCACGCCGAATGGGTGCGGGAGCGTATCATCCCGCAAAAGGCAGGCTCGGCGGAAGAGCTGAAAAGCATAACAGAACGGGAAATAGGCTATGTTTTCAAAGAAGTGCTTTCGGACGCGGGAGTGTATAAGTGTACAAAAGGGAGCAGAGAAGCATTCCTGCGCTTTTTGACAACGGTAGGCGGGAGATGAGACCGGCAAAAATACAGGTGATACAAATATAAAAATAAACTTAAGAGCAGAAACATAACGCCCTGCAGGGATTAAAAATCCCTGCAGGGCGCTTGTCTTTTGCCGTAACGTTATTTTTGCTTCGATGACGCGGACGCGGAAGACGGGAGCGGACTGCCCTCTGTGCCTGCCGCCTGTTCGCCTTGTCCGCCTACCGACC
>CAKRVQ010000213.1 GCA_934408795.1 uncultured Eubacteriales bacterium | reverse complement strand
AACCCCTAAAATGAGAAGGGAATGAACCACATGACCCAACAGAACCAAATGATAGAAACAAGCCAAACGAATCAAACGAACTCAACGAACCAAACACCCCAAGCGCCCCTTGCAAACGCGAATATCGCGAGGGAGTCTGAGCGCGGGGCAGTCAACAAACTCGGAATATTCATGAATTTCTGGGAAAACGACTGGAACGCGGACTATTATAAATACATCAAAAAAGCCGCACACCTCAGCTTCGATGTGCTTGAATTCCAGGCGCAGCCCCTGCTCAATATCCCCGATGACGAGCTGCTTAACATCAAAAGCGCCGCGCACGATGCCGGAATAGAACTCACCTACAGCCTCGGCTTGGATAAGCGCTACGATATCTCCTCGCCGGATAAGTATGTGAGGGAAGCGGGAATATCTTACCTCACGGATATAATCCGTAAGGTCGCCGTGCAGAAGGGCAAGATCATCTCGGGCGTTTCCTATGCCGGATGGGGCGTCCCCGAGGGCAGGGTGGATAAAAAAGAACGCACCGCCCATAGCATAGAGTCAATGAAAAAGGTGGCTGCCGTCGCCGAAAGCTACGGAATACAGTACGCCGTCGAAGCGGTCAACAGATTCGAAGGAGTCGTCCTTAACACCGCCGCGGAGGCGCTTGAGTATGTGAAAGCGGTGGATATGCCGAATGTCGGAATACTTCTCGATACCTACCATATGAACATCGAAGAACCCTCAATAAGAAACGCAATACTGACCGCGGGAGACCGCCTTATAGGCTTCCATGTCGGGGAGAATAACAGAAGTGTCCCGGGCAGGGGACACCTCGACTGGAAGGAAATATTCGGCGCACTTCGTGATGTGAACTATCGCGGCAGAATAGTCGCAGAACCCTTCGTTAAGACCGGAGGCGCCGTCGGCAGGGATATCTATGTGTGGCGCGACCTCGTGGAAGGCGGGGAGGACGCACTGGATAAAGAAGCTGCGTTTATGCTGGATTTTGAAAGGAAAATGCTCGCCGATGCCTGCAACGGAGGTGCAAAATGAAAAGAATAAAGATAGGCTTCTGCCCTACAAGAAGAGAATGCTTCAGCCGCGAAGAGGCATGGAAGTTCAGAACACTCGTCGCCGAAAGCCTTAAATGCCACGATGCGGATACCGTCGACTTAAAGGGAATAAACGAGGAAAGCCTCCTCTGCTCATATGAGGATGTAGAAAGGGTAATAGAAAGATTTACCGCCGAAAAGGTGGACGCAGTCTTCTTCCCGCACTGTAATTTCGGCTCCGAGGCGCTCGTGTCACGAGTGGCAAGGGCAATGAAACTCCCCGTGCTGCTCTGGGGTCCCAGAGACGATTCGCCCGACGGTAACGGCATACGCTCAAGAGATTCGCAGTGCGGACTCTTCGCGACCGGAAAGGTCCTCAGAAGACATAATGTGCCCTTCACCTACCTCACAAACTCAAAGCTCGACAGCGAAGAATTCCATAAGGGCTTCGATCGCTTCTTAGCAACGGTGAGGGTCGTAAGGGATATGAAGAACCTTAACATACTCCAGATATCCACCCGCCCCGAGCCCTTCTCAAGCGTGATGTGCAACGAGGGCGAGCTCCTCGAAAGATTCGATATACATGTGATCCCCGTTACAATAACCGATGTGAAGACCGAAATGGAAAATGTAAGGAGAAACGATCCCGCCGCCGTGGTAAGAGAGACCGCGGCAATAAGGGGAATGGATACCGGTTTCAACGAACGGGCGGCGGAAACGACCGCAGCCCTTAAACTTGCCGTCAAAATACTCGCCGAAAGGTATAACTGCAGAGCCGCGGCAATACAGTGCTGGTCGGCACTGCAGACCGAGACGGGAATAATGCCCTGCCTCGCAAACGCACTCCTGACCGAAGAGGGCCTGCCCGTCGCCTGCGAGACCGATATATGCGGCGCAATAACCGAAATAATGGTGAGAGCCGCCGCGGGAGAGGGAAGCGTGCCCTTCTTCGCCGATGTGACCGTGAGACACCCCGAAAACGATAACGCGGAACTCCTCTGGCACTGCGGAAACTTCCCGCCCTCACTCGCAAGGGATAAAACAAAGGTCACATTCGAACGCAATCCCTATAACACCGACCGTAACTACGGAATAGTGCAGAACGAACTTAAACCCGGAAACCTCACGATAGCAAGGTTCGACGGCGACAGGGGAGACTACCGACTGCTGATAGGAGAGGCAAAAACAACGGAAGGCCCGATGAATAAGGGAAGCTATGTCTGGATAGAGACAAACGATTGGCGGAAATGGGAACATAAACTCGTGGAAGGACCGTATATACACCATGTGGCAGGCGCGTACGGAAACTTCGCCGAAATACTGCAAGAGGCATGTAAATATATCCCGTACCTCACCCCCGACCCCGTCGCCCCCACCCCCTCCGAACTGTCGGAAAGATGGATGTAAAGACGGATGTAAAAACGGAATTTAATACTGAAGATAATACTTAAGTTAAGACTGATGTAAAGACGGAAGTAATGACTGATGTAATTTTGATCGCCCGATCGGCGCAACCCCGCCCGACCGCCGGCGGTATTGATCTATGAATGATTGGAGAGAACATAATGAAAAAGACACTTTGTCTGATCGCACTGCTCCTGGTATCGGTTATGGTGCTCGGACTCTCGGCAGGATGCTCGGGAACCTCCGTAGATACCGTAAGCAGACATACCTTTGATGAAAACGACGGACCGCTCGTGCCGTATGATACACCGCTGAAGGTGACGCAGGTGCGCTATCAGAATACAAGCGTTACATACGCCCGCGGCGAAGATAAGTCTGATAACTTCATCAGGGACTTTTATAAGGAAAAACTGAATATTGAGTGGGAGTCGGTGTGGACGACCGATTACAGCTCGTATTTCACAAAGCTCAATCTTGATATCGCGGGCAACGATCTTCCCGATGTGTTTATGGTTGACGGAGCGCAGCTTCAGAC
>CAKRVQ010000212.1 GCA_934408795.1 uncultured Eubacteriales bacterium | reverse complement strand
GCGATTATTGAATTCATTAGGTGTTTTAAGAACATTACGAATCCGCAGAGATAAATTATCATTGCCGAAATGAGATCGGATATCTGAGAGCAGTACATACTCTTGTCGACATACGCACCGCCTGCGGTGATGTGCTGAATGAAGAATGAGGAGAATATGGTCCCTATCGGATTGAGTCCTCCGAGGAAAGCTGCGGCGATACCGTTGAATCCCATACCGGGAACGGATGAGTGCGTGCACTGCCACTGTTCAAATCCCGTCTGGTATAAGAGTGATCCGCCGAGACCTGCGAGTGCACCCGAGATCACGAGCGCGAGTATGATGTTTTTCTTTTCAGCCATACCGCAGTACTTGGCGGCGTTTTTGTTAAATCCTGTCGCCTTCAGCTCGTATCCGAGTTTTGTCTTTCCGAGAATTACCCATACAACGACCGCAAGAATTATCGCAATAGGTATTGCTATGGTCACATATGAATTTTTGAAAAGCTCATCAAGTCCCAAAGAGGGAATAAGACCCGCTTTTCCGGCTCCCGTCATCTGTATCGTGTAAGGACTTGTGGGCTCCTTAACTTTTGAAAGAATAATGTTGGTCGAATAAAGAGCTATCCAGTTGAGCATTATTCCGCTGATGACCTCGTTGACATTGCAATACGCTTTGAGTGCACCGACGATAAAAGCATAGGCTCCGCCTGCGGCGATGGCAAAAAGCATACAGGGGATCCAGTGCCATTGCCATGCGAGGGCGGCATACAGACAGGCGCAGGTGCCGACGACATACTGTCCCGCAGCGCCGATGTTGAAAAGCCCTACCTTGTATGAAAACAGGACCGAGAGAGCGCACATTAAAAGCGGAGCTGTTTTTACAAGGGTGTTGCCGAAGTATTTAAGCTTTGATTCGGGGCGGTTGTATGTGAAAAAGTTCTTTATTACCGTGATTATGGCTTCGCCCGCACCCTCGGGATTTATAAATAACAACACTATGTATCCGATAAAAAGACCGAGAATAATGCATATCAGCGATGCGATAAGCGACTGCACGCCTTCGTTTTTAATTATCTTTTTTCCCATTATTCTCTCACCTCTCTTTTAGCCCCCGCCATATAAAGGCCTATTTCTTCTTCGGTCACCTTTTTGGGATCAAGCTCACCGACTATCTCGCCCTCGTACATGACAAGTATGCGGTCCGAAATGTCCAATACTTCATCAAGCTCAAGCGATACAAGCAAAACGCCTTTTCCGCGGTCTCTTTGTGAGATCAATTCCTTATGGATATTCTCAATCGCTCCGACATCAAGACCTCTTGTCGGCTGGACTGCAACAATGAGACCGGGATTTCTGTCAAGCTCACGGGCGACAATAGCTTTTTGCTGATTTCCGCCCGACATACTTCTTGCCACGGTAACGGCACCCTGACCGGAACGGACATCGTATTCCTCTATGAGCCTGTCGGCATATTTTCTGATGTTACCTTTCTTTAAGAAGCCCAAGGCGTCCGTAAATTCCGGTTCAAAGTACCTTTGAAGTACAAGGTTTTCCTCAAGTGTGTAGTCAAGAACGAGTCCGTGCTTGTGCCTGTCCTCCGGGATGTGACTCATTCCGGCAACGCTTCTGTGCCTTACGGAGGCTTTGGTAATATCCTCGTCAAACATCGTAATCTTACCGCCTGCCAACGGTTCGAGACCCGTTATTCCGTATACAAGCTCGGTCTGACCGTTTCCGTCAATACCTGCTATGCAAACGATCTCGCCTTCTCTTACATCAAAGGAAACATTGTTGACGGCATTGTGTTTATGCAGCTTAGAAGCGACCGAAACACCGTCCACATTCAGAATGACCTTGCCGGGCGTTGACTCCTTTTTGTCTACATGGAAATTAACATTTCTGCCGACCATCATTGACGACAACTCGGCGGGGGTGGTTTTTGCCGTTTCAAGGGTGCCTATGTATTTTCCCTTCCTCAGCACCGTGCAGCGATCGGAAACCTCCATTATTTCGTTGAGCTTGTGCGAAATAAAGAGAATGGATTTTCCTTCTGCGGCAAGGTTGCGCATTATTGCCATAAGCTCTTTGATCTCGTGCGGTGTGAGAACGGCGGTGGGCTCGTCGAAAATGAGTATCTCATTTTCACGGTAGAGCATTTTTAATATTTCGGTGCGCTGCTGCATACCGACGGTTATATCTTCAATAAGCGCATCGGGGTCTATCTTCAGACCGTATTTTTCCGAAAGCTCCATAACGCGCCTGCGCGCCGCTTTTTTTTGCAGAAATCCGGCTTTGCAGGGCTCAACACCCATAATGATGTTATCGAGGACCGAGAAACATTCAACGAGCTTAAAATGCTGGTGGACCATTCCGATACCGAGACGGTTTGCGTCTTTGGGGTCTTTGATTCTGACCTCTTCGCCGTTCTTGAGTATCGTTCCTTCCTCGGGCTGATAGTGACCGAAAAGTACGCTCATAAGCGTGGATTTTCCCGCTCCGTTTTCACCGAGCAGAGCGTGGATCTCGCCCTTTTTCAGCCGCAGTGTGATGTTGTCATTTGCCACGATCCCGGGAAAACGCTTGGTGATGTTGAGCATTTCTATTGCGTATTCATTTTCCAAACAGAATGCGCCCCTTTCATAAGCCGAATAGCACTATTGTAATAACGGACGGGGGAGACAGAATATAAAAAACACACGGTGAGCCGCCTGACCGAATTGCCTCCGCCGAACATTATCATCCTATGATATTATACTATAATACGAGGATAATGTAAAGAGGATTTGTGAAAAATGTCACATAAATGCGATCTTTGGTAAAGAAAACCTGCTCGGTGTTCTTATATACCCTGTCCTCAGACACTGTACTGCCGCAAACGGTCGGGAAAGCTTTTAATATCAAAAGCGGCAGTATTGTTATCGACATTGCGCGGGCGCATAAACAATACTTAAATTTCGGTATCCTGCAGCGCCATTGAAAGAAAAAAAGATAGAATGGA
>CAKRVQ010000211.1 GCA_934408795.1 uncultured Eubacteriales bacterium | reverse complement strand
ACCTAAGCCCGCACAAAAGCATCGGTAGCCCGTGCCCGTTTCGCGCCCTCCTGTCGGAGGGCGCGCGGCGCTGCCCCGTGCGCAGGCACGCCGTTTGCTTCCGCAAACGGCGTGCCTGCGCCTAACCCTCCCCTCACAGATCAACCAAACATAGGCAACCCCCGACGGGGTCCGTCGGGGGTTGCCTTATATATTCGGCGGTATTCCGTTCCGCCCGTCTGTTTATTTGCCTGTTTTTTGATTCCCGCGCAAGATGCTTTCCTGCCTCTTTGCTCAGCCCGCCTTCTTTGCCTTTTCGAATCCGTGTACCCAGTCGGAAAAATGGTAGTAAATAAAGTAAATAACAGATGTGATCGCCCATGTTATCGGATAAGCAAGGTAGATATACCTTATTTCTCCGACGGTGTTCATAATAATGATTATGTAAACTATTCTCAAAAGACACCAGACCGAAAGCATTACCGTCATAGGTACGATTGCTTTCCCTGCCCCCCTGCATACCGCTGCTATGAGATGTGAATATGCAAGCAGAAAGTAAAACAACGCCACCGTTCTCGCCTGCATGGTCCCGAGCCGCACGACCTCGGGGGTGTCGTCAAAAATCGCAATAAGCTTCGGGGCGAGGATAAAGACCGCAGTGCCTATCGTTTCCGCAAGCAGAACACCCGTAATGATTCCGAAGCGCGCCCCTTTCTTTGCCCTTTCGTACTGCCTTGCACCGAGATTCTGACTTATAAATGTCGCTATTGCCATGGCAAAACTCGTTATGGGCAGGAACCCGAACCCCTCTATCTTCGCATGTGTACCGTAGGCGGCAGAGGCGTACTTTCCGAAAGAATTTATCTGTGTCTGAACAATAACATTTGCAAAGCCGATCACGGAATTCTGAATGCCCGACGGCATTCCGAACCTTATCATTTCCCTGAACATATCGGCATGGAACCTGAGCTTTTTGAGCTCAATAGTGTAAACATTTCCTTTTTTCATCAAATGAATAAGACAAAGTATTGCACTTACCGATTGCGATATGACAGTCGCCACCGCGGCGGAACGCACGCCGAGCTCAAGCACAAATACGAACAACGCGTCGAGAACGATATTGGTTATTGAGGAGATTATCAGATAGATAAGAGGACGGCGGCTGTCTCCGAGGGCGTTCATTATTCCGCGCATCATATTGTACATAACAAGCGAAATGACACCCGCAAAATAATACCTGAAGTATTCGACCGCAAGCGGCATAACATCGGGATCCGTGTTCATCCAGGTGAGAAATGTGGGTGTGAATACCATACCCACGACCGTTAGAATACCGCCGCAGACAAGCCCTACCGCGATATCGGTATGGATCGCCTTTGATACCGACTTTTCGTCTCCCGCACCGAAATAACGCGATATTGCGATACCCGCGCCCATCGAGAGACCTTCAAAAAAGCTTATCATCAGGAATATAAGTGTTCCTGACGAGCTGACCGCGGCGAGTGCCTCGGTGCCGAGCTTTTTGCCGACGATAAACGCATCCGCGGTATTGTATAATTGCTGAAAGACCTGACTTATAAAGACGGGAAGGGCAAAGCCGAGTATCACCGACGACGGCTTCCCCCTTGTGAGATCTCTTACCCCTGACTGCACCTGCTCAATTCCTTTCCGTTACATATGTATCGATATCGTTTATGCCGCGCGACCGCTGCAAAACCGTTTTTCAACAAACGCTGTAAACTGACCGCCGCAATGGGCCGCTTGCGACAGTTATGTGACCGAACGCAGTCCAACACGACCGAACGCAGCCTAAGACGACCTAATGCGGCTTAACACGACCTAATGTGATCCGATGTGATCTAATATGACCCGATATGACTGCAAATAGCATTTTACTCCCTTATAAGCATGAAATCAAGCAATAAAGGCGCGAATTTTCGGTAAAACACACAAAAATTCCGATTATTCGGATATTCTAAAAAAACAGTTGCTGACATATATGAATACTCATACCATAATTGACAAACAGCAATTATAAAGGCGTGAAATCATACTTTTTAAGAAGGGCTCGTAATGACACCCTGCAGCGACGATACGATGTATAAGATCAACTGTATGGCGTCCGATCTCGACTCGCTTTATATCACAAAGCCGCGGTAAAGCTCAAACCCTCCGACAGTGTTATGTTCATTATGTATCTTGTATACGAAGGCGGCGAAAACCCTCGCTTTTCCGCTTGCTTCCATGTTCGTGGGTTACGACATCAGCTGATGACGCTAACCGTCACGGGATTCCGCATTTTTGCTATTTCCTTCTTTTTTATGGGTTATGCGATCTTCGGTTCGGGATTCTTCACCGCTCTAAACGACGGCGTCACCTCGGCGATAATATCGTTTTTGCGGACGGTGGTCTTCCGGGTAGCGGCGGTGATACTTCTGCCGATGATTTGGGGTATTGACTGTGTCCGAATCTTGATCGTCGTCGCCGAATTTGCGGCGGTCGCATTCTCGGGCCTCTTCCTTATTACGAAGCGCAAAAAATACGGATATTGATGCAATAAACGCCCGAACCGGGGACGGCAAGCTCAAAGCCCGCCGTCCCCGGTTCGTTTTTTACCTTTTATACGCGGGCGCTATCACACTCCTGTAAGCGCTTTACTCGCGCCTGGCCCACATTCGGACTCAATAGCACATCACACCTGCACCAGCATCCGCGCCCGCACCCGCAGTCTTATTCAGATCCTCTGCGATGCCTGTGTCTCAAAAGGCAGCGTCACCTCGATCTTATCCTCAAGCCGCATATCACGCGAAGATGCTCCCACATAAATGCGGTATTCACCGTTTTCGGTATACCGCCTGCGCAGAGACATATTGTAGTAAGCAAAGTCATCGCAATGCAGCTCGACCGACACCCTCACGGTTGAATGCGCCTTTATAAGATCCTTCGAAAAGCCCTTCAACTCCTTAACCGGACGGGGAACCATAGAGAATCTCTTACCCACATATACC
>CAKRVQ010000210.1 GCA_934408795.1 uncultured Eubacteriales bacterium | reverse complement strand
CCTAAGCACAATATTCTGATATCCATTTAACTCACCTCGGTCGATCATCCGCGGATCTATTACACGCATGCACACATATACGAGTACAGTATATCAAAGTCGCGGTAAGTTTTCAAGATATAAAAAGCAGATGATCGGCAATTCAATTTACGATGCCGGCGGGGAGCGGGAGAAAAGCAGCTTTTTTGGCTGCGTACAGAGTTATGTCGGGGCCGGGTGCGGATGCTCCTTTTGTCTTGACAAATCGCATATGCAATGATAAACTGTTACTAATTGTGACAAGCAGTGTTCATCATCGCGGCAAATGTCTGTCCTGTGCAGGGCGTGGTCCGTTCGGCTCGGCTGATGAGAGCGGAAAATGCGGTTTTTGTTTGATTTGATCGCCGCAGGAGGCGTTATTGCTTGTATACATTCCTTTTTTGTGTTAATATATTGATGAGCCGAATACTGTTATAATATTGTTGTGTTGTTGCATCGCTGCATCGATTTATCGTGCATCGTGCATTGTTACAGACCGTTCAGAAAGGCGGGAGACAGAATGGCGGACAACAGGTCTATCGGTGTTTTCGATTCGGGGCTCGGCGGTCTGAGCGTCGTAAGAGAGCTTGAATCGGTACTGCCCGATGAAAATATTGTATATTTCGGGGACACGGGCCGTGTCCCTTACGGAACAAAAAGCAAAGAGACCATTATCAAATATGCTCGCGAGGATGAGGCTTTTCTCCTTTCCCGTGATGTTAAAATGATCATCGCTGCATGCGGTACCGTGAGTTCGGTTGCATCGGGCACGGCGTTTGAGCTGCCCGTGCCTTTTGTTGAGGTCGTAACACCTACATGTATTGAGGCTGCCGCGGCAACAAGATCGGGCAGGATCGGAATTATAGGCACTCCCGCAACCGTGGCAAGCAAGTCATATGAGAATCTTTTACTGAAGCTCATGCCGGGCGCCGTCATTACCGCTGCTGCGTGTCCGATGTTCGTTCCGCTTGTTGAAAACGGTTGGATCGAAAGGGACGATATTGTCGTTGTTGAGGCGGCAAAGAGGTATCTTGAACCGTTAATTGCTGCCGATGTCGATGTGCTGATACTCGGGTGCACGCATTTTCCCGTGCTGAGCAGAGTTATCGGTGATATAATGGGCGGCGATGTGACCCTGATAAATTCGGGAAAGTGTGCTGCCGACGCTGCTGCCCGCTATCTGAAAGAGCACGATATGCTCACCGACAGGTGCGGTTCCCGCACTCAAAGCTATTTTGTGAGCGACCGCAGCGAAAGCTTTTCAAAAACGGCATCCATTCTTCTCGGCAGGGATATAAGCGACGATGTCTCGTTTGCGGACGCAAGTGAATACGGAGTGAAGTAATGTTATCCGAAAAGATGATCGAGATTAAAACAAAGACCGTTGACGGCGAAGGAAACACCGATGTCATTGAGATGACAACGGTCGGCAAGTACGGCGTAAGAAACGGCAAAGCATATATTTCTTATGATGACAGTTCGTCTCTCGGTGTCGACGATGTCAAAACGACACTGAGTGCGGATGACAGGTCTGTCGTTCTTCGTCGAAGCGGCGGGCTTCAGACCCGTCTCGACATAGAGCGGGGCGAACGACACCAGTGCCACTATTCCACCGCGATAGGCGATATGTCAGTGGGAATATTCGGTGAACTGCTCGAAAACCGTCTCGGTGCGGGAGGCGGCAGTCTTAAAATGAGTTACACCGTAGATGTTAATTCGGAATTGCTTACGAAAAATGTTGTTGAAATCACTGTGAAAGAGGTTTAAGCTTTTATGTCTATACTCGCGGAAAAAACAAGGAACGATCTGAAAAAAGCGATTATCGATGCGGCGGGCAGAGCGGTTGCCGCCGGTACTCTTCCCGAAGCCGAGCTGCCGGACTTTGTGATAGAGACGCCTGCCGACAGAAGTCACGGTGATCTTGCCGCAAATGCCGCGCTTGTCTGGGCAAGAGCGTTTAAAAAAGCCCCCGCGTTTATAGCCGCTGCCGTGAAAGACAATCTCGACCTGTCCGATACCTTTATAGACAGTGCCGAGATCGCAGGTCCCGGATTTCTCAATTTCCGTCTCGGAGCGGGATATTACA
The DNA here is from genome assembly GCA_934408795.1 of uncultured Eubacteriales bacterium. Classification (GTDB taxonomy): domain Bacteria; phylum Bacillota; class Clostridia; order Oscillospirales; family Acutalibacteraceae; genus RGIG7384. The sequence continues at coordinate 896 of CAKRVQ010000210.1, read as the reverse complement.
CCGAAGTCCTTAAAGAAATAGTTTCCAAGGGCGCCGAATACGGCAGTCTTGATATCGGAAAAGGCCAAAAGGTGATGGTCGAATTTGTTTCCGCCAACCCCACCGGACCCATGCACATAGGTAATGCGCGCGGAGGAGCACTCGGCGATTCGCTTGCCGCGGTTCTCGATAAGATCGGATATGATGTTACCCGTGAGTTCTATATAAACGATGCAGGCAATCAGATAGAGAAGTTTGCCGATTCCCTTGAGGCTCGGTATTTACAGATATATGACCCTGAAACGCCTTTTCCCGAAAAGGGGTACCTCGGTGCGGATATTACCGAAAGAGCCGGTGAATTTGCGGCGATCCACGGCGATGAATATGTGGGTAAGACAAGCGCCGAAAGAAGACAGGCACTGGTTGAATATGCCCTTCCGCTCAACATTGAAGGACTGAAGAAGGATCTCGGAGCATACGGGATAAACTATGATGTTTGGTTCAAGGAATCGCTCCTTCATAACGACGGCGAGCTCAGCAGCGTCATAGACGAAATGAAGGAAAAGGGTCTGACATACGAAAGTGACGGCGCATTGTGGTACAAAGCTACAGAGCACGGCGGCGAAAAGGATGAAGTCCTTGTCCGCGCAAACGGCATGCCGACATATTTTGCAGCCGACATTGCCTACCATGTAAATAAATTCAGAGTCCGCGGATTCGACCGTGTGATAAATGTCTGGGGTGCCGATCATCACGGACATGTTGCCCGTCTCAAAGGAGCCCTCGATGCGCTCGGGATCGACGGCGACAGATTGCACATAGTATTGATGCAGCTTGTCCGTCTTGTGCGGGACGGTGAGGTCGTGAGGGTGTCGAAGCGGACAGGCAAGTCGATAACCCTTAAAACTCTTCTTGAT
>CAKRVQ010000209.1 GCA_934408795.1 uncultured Eubacteriales bacterium | reverse complement strand
GTTGTTACAGATACCGATGGCGGCAAGAGGATTGTCGGGACCTCGGTTGTCGGCATCGGCTCCGACGGCAAAAGCTCCCTCGGATCCGAGGATGGGATCGGCGGACCCGCGGGAAAGAGCGATGCCAAGTTCGGTATACGCGCAAGATCAAGGATCGGAAAGTATTCGGGTATGATCCCCGAGCTGATGTGATAAAAAACACATTATACTGCGCATATTCTTATATACCGCCGACCGAGACTTTAAGGAGTATTCGGTCGGCGGTGTTTTATTTGAAGGTTTGGGGAAAAATTGCATTTTCGGGTATTGACGATGCCATAGATAATATAGTAATCTGTTAAGAGATGTCTTTTGTTGCACCGTATGTTGCACACCGATCGAAAGCAGACGCATAGCGCGCGTTTGTGCAACTTCGTGTTACTCTAATCACGGAACCGCACGGCGGGACGGCATCGGAAAAACACAGGCGGAGGACGCTCGTATGGACAAGAAGATGACAATCTACACGATAGCCGAAGAGCTCGGGGTCACCCCTACCTCGGTGAGCAGGGCTTTTAATCCGAACTCACGGCTCAGTGCCGCAAAAAGGAAGCTCATACTCGAAGCTGCCGCGAAATACGGATTCACCCCCAACAGGATGGCGTCAAGGTTGTCGAAAAGGGAGATCACCGTCGGTGTGCTTATTTATTCAAGGTTCAGACAGTTCTACTCCGAGCTGATAAGAGGGATCGAAGACGCCTATGAGGGGCTCAAGGATTACAAGGTAAAATGCGACCTGCGGTTTGTTGACAGTCTTGAGCATTCCGCTCTTGTATGCAACGACATACTTGATGAATTTGCGCACAAAAAGTACGACGGTGTGATAATCAGCGATCTCACGAGCGACGCGGACATTGATAAGATCAACGCCTTATCCGAAAAGTGCGGAAATTTAGTGCTTGTGAACTTTGACTCAAACGGGATCAAAAGGTTGTTTGCATCGATACACGATATCGAGCTTGCCAGCCGAACCGCGGCAGAGTTTATATCGGTGGGACTTACGCGTTCAAAGCGGAAAAATGTAGTATTGTTTACCGACGACATCACCGCATTTACTCAGATGAAAGCTCAAAATGCCTTTTGTGCCGAAGCCGAAAGCTACGGAATGAATGTAAAGGGCATATACAATGTAAACGAGTTTTCGTATCGTCTGTTAAAGGGTGACAAGGATGCGGCGGCGGTCCTTCTCCACGGAACGGACGGGGTATATGTATCCTGCGGAAACTCAATGGCGATAGCTGCATTTATAAAAGGGAACGGCCTGTCGGACAAGCTCATAACCGTCACCTACGATCTTTACCCCGAGCTGACCGAATACATAAGGTCGGGTGTTATTACCGCGACGGTATTTCAGAATTCCTATATGCAGGCGAGAATGGCGTTCGAACGCCTCTGCGAGCATATTTTAAGCGGGACGGAGATCCCTTCGGTGGTTTACACCAATTTTGATCTGGTTATGAAAAACAATCTCGGTCTGTACGAGCGGACGGCGTTGTAAAAGGAGCGTATTCAATGAATTTCACAACAAATGAAAGAGGCGGAGCGGACGGATTCTGTCTCATAAAGAGTGTAGAAAAAAAGACCTCATCCAAAGGCGGTCCTTATCTTGATATAACGCTTTCGGATGCCACGGGCGAAATGAACGCCAAGTTATGGGACTACAACGAGATGCTCCACGGCACATATGAGGCGGGCGATCTTGTAAAGGTGCGAGGGGTTATTTCCAAGTACAACGGTGCCGATCAGATGAAGATCGAAAAGATCCGAAAAGCCACCGAATCCGACGGGATAGACCCGGGTGATTTTGTTGAGCAGGCAAGCTATGACGGCGAGAAGATGTTCGGTGAGCTTATCAAGCTTGCCGAGGGATTTGACAATGAAGCGATCCGCGCCCTTACTTTGAAGCTTTATAACGACAACAAGGAAAAGTTATTATACTGGCCCGCTGCGTTTAAGCTGCATCACGCGATCCGTTCGGGTCTGCTTATGCATACACTGTCTATAGTGAGGATGTGCGAAAGCGTCGCGGCAATATATCCTTCGGTCAATCGTGATCTTCTCATCTGCGGTGCGATGCTCCATGACATAGGCAAGCTGCGTGAATTTGATGTAAACGCCCTCGGCACTGCAAACGGATATACGACCGAAGGCAATCTCATCGGTCACCTTGTAAAGGGAGCCATGATGGTCGAAAAGGCAGCCGAAGAGATCGGCACCGACGATAAAACCGCCATGATGATAGAGCATATGATAATTTCCCATCACGGCGAACCCGAGTTCGGAGCCGCCGTCCGTCCCTCGTTCATAGAAGCGGAAATACTCAGTTCTCTTGACAAGCTCGATGCGGCAATATACGAAATGGAGGATGCGGTAAAGTCCACCGTTCCCGAAGACTTTTCGGCAAGGTTGTGGGCGCTTGACAACCGCAAGCTTTACAATCATGCCCTCGGCGAAGTCACCACCGATGTGCATCTTTTTTAGAATACTCAAGGCGTTTCTTTGTCACTAATCTGTTTATCGGTTTTCAATTCGAACAGTCGTCCCGGAGATATGAAATGAGCAAAAAATACGAAATGGATATGTGCAGCGGTCCGATCCTGCGGAAAATGCTGATGTTTGCATTGCCGCTGATGCTGTCCAGTATTTTGCAGCTGTTGTTTAATGCAGCGGACATTGTGGTGGTGGGAAAGTTTGCCGGTGACAATTCGCTGGCGGCGGTCGGCTCAAACACTGCCCTGATCAATCTACTGACTAACTTGTTTATCGGGCTGTCCATTGGTGCGAATGTTGTGGCGGCACGTTCCTACGGAGCAAAGGCGTGGGACGATCTGCGGGACACGGTGCATACATCTATGCTGTTAAGCATGATCAGCGGCGGCTTGCTGATGGTACTGGGCGTGATCGGTGCCCGACAAATGTTGATCTGGATGCAGACACCGGAGGAGGTGCTTCCGCTGGCAACCACGTACCTGCGAATCTACTTTCTGGGTATGGCTTCTACAATGGTCTATAACTTTGGCAG
>CAKRVQ010000208.1 GCA_934408795.1 uncultured Eubacteriales bacterium | reverse complement strand
GCCGACAAGAACCGCAGGAGTAAGTCCCCATGTGAGTACTTCGGGAAGACTCAATCCGAGCTGGATAACGGAATACAGGAATGAAATGAGGCATCCGTATCCGATGCCGTAACGGAAAGATACAAGGACAATAGGCAGCATGCTCATAATGGTGACCGAGCCGCCGAAAGGCATCGTCCAGGGCTTGATAAGACTGAGTACCGTTCCGAGGGCAAGCATTGCCGCAGTAAATGTAAGCTTTTGGATTTTTTGGTTTTTCATTGTTCGGTTCCTTTCTTTTCCCGATAGTCCTGCCGTTTGCTGCCGTGTACCGAAAATTTTATGTGCAGGGAGGGGAGGAGCATCACATACATCGGCGTGATACCGCCTCATAATATCATAGCATAATATCGCCGCGCTCTGCACAAATACAAACGAAACACCGCAAAAAAGCACCCTGCCGAAGGCAAGATGCTGAAAATAAACTTCCTACGCCGGCATTATCCGTATCAGGTTCACGGGTCAAAGCGCAACACGCTTTATCTCAGCCGAATCATTGTTCAGCACCCCGTCGCCGCATCGGCGGACAAATATACAGAATTGATACATCCGTTCACCCGGGCGGCAAATATTTAGTTTTTTTCTGCGTCAGGCATGAACGGCATCCTGTTAACCGACGGAATGTTCCGATCTTTTTGACCGATGTGCGTCGAGCTTGACCACTGTTTAATTATACTACGGCAGGTGCTTTTGTCAAGACATATTTTCGGTTAATGTCATTATCGCCGTAAGGGCGGCAAGAGGAGCGGTCTCTGTCCGAAGTATTCTCGATCCGAGGGTACAGAGAACTGCGCCGCATTTCCTTGCACCTGCCGCTTCATCGGCTGAAAATCCGCCTTCGGGACCTATAATTATCGCGACGGATGATGCATCGGGTCTGACCGCAAGAGCCTCTCTGACCGATATACCGCCGAGCTCGTAAAACAAAAGGGAAGCATCAAAATCACCGAGTCTGCTTTTAAGATCGTCAAAGGATATCGGGGTCTCGACAGTGGGCAGAATACCTCTCCCGCTCTGTCCCGATGCCTCGTTTGCGATCCTCTGCCAGCGGACGGTCTTTTTCTCATATGACGATCTGTCAGGCACCGACACGCACCGCGAGGATATTACAGGCACGATCCTATAAACGCCGAGTTCAACAGACTGACGCACGACACTGTCCATTTTGTCTGACTTCGGTAAACATTGGAAAAGAGTGACCTTTACGGTCGGCCCTGATACCGTTTTTTTAACCGAATTGATCCGCAATTCTATCCTGTCCGGCTGTATTCCCGATATGGTACAGTCGTAATCGTTGCCCGAGGTGTCGCATACAATGAGTGACTCGCCGACGCGCATACGGAGAGATTTCTGAATGTGATGGGCGTCGTCTCCCGAAATGCAGGGATCGGTATTAAAATGTTCCTTAAAAAATCTCGGCATTATTATTGTTCCTTGTCTTTGTTGTCGATCGGTTCCTTGTTGATTCCTTCGGAAAGCTCAGGTGATTCAAAGAAGTCGTCGCTGCGCAGGACACCGCCGGAGGGATGCCTGTCAAGAACGGTCACATCAACCGTGAACCCGCCTTCAAACCCGCCGCCGTACTGGTTGCTCTTCTTTATGTCGATCTCGGTGTAGTATTCTTCGATCTCATCTTTTTTCTCTTCAAGAGCCGATAAATTGTCATCCCTGTCATAACGGTCAAATCTCTCGCGGAGGAGTTCACCTTCGGGATAATCGACCTTCCATTTGTCGGGCGATTTTTTCTTGAGAATACAACATATTACTATATACACTATCGATATAAAGAGTGCGGCAAGGGAGATCAGCGCCCCGTATTTAAGACCCGGTGTTTCATATGTGAATCTGATCTCGTTATCACCGACACCTGCTTTGACTGCCATAAACCCGACATTTGCCTTGACGATCTCCGCTTTTTCACCGTTTACATAGGCGGTCCAGCCGTTTTCGTAAGGAACCGAGAAGAATACAAGATTGTCCTTTTGCAGCCTGATATTTGCGGTGAATCCGCCTCTGTTGTCACGCTTGAAAGAATAGCAGGAGGAAGCCGCCCTTGCTTTGCAGTCTTCAATATAGTCACTGTACCCGGTAGAGAGGGGCTGTTTGTCGTAATTTCCGTCGCCTATTCCTATATTGTAGTTGTCGGACAATGGCTTCATAAGATACGCGTAGTTATCCGCGTCCTTGTCCTCAAGAACGATTGCTTTAAGCATTGTGAAGGAACGCGAACGCTCACTTATCGTATCGCATTCCGAACGCCTTAAATAATAATCGTATGTGAACCCGTACGGAATATAATATTCGTTTTCGAAAACCTTATAGCCGCCCTCATCATCCTTGTAAACGAATCCGGGCATCTCGGTGACGCCGTCTTCACTTATGAAACTGTCAAGCTTATCACTGTTGATCAGGTATTTAACGGATAACAACGACCTGATGGGATATGATTCGGTTTCGGGCCTGCTTGCAACGCCCCGTTCCTCGCCGATGTATTCATAGAATTCGGTCACCGATCCGGGAACAATGGAGTGAAAAGCGTTTATGGAACTGTATCCCAAAAACATTGCGGTGTTGTCGACACCGTCATAAACATCGATACGGTAGGTCGTTTTGTCTCCCGGCAGATCGACCTTGCCTTCGATGAGCTGCGGGATCATGACATCTTCGATACTGTATGAATGAGATACGCCGCATCCCACAAAAAAAGCGGCATATATGACCGCATCAAAACTCGGTTCTCTTGTACATGTATCGGAGTCAACGGTTGTACGCTTTGCAAATGAGCTTGGCTTTGAGGGCTACCCCGAGCTTCAGCGTTCTTTACAGGAAATAATCCGCACAAGACTTACGTCGGTACAACGTATAGAGGTTACAAACGATCTTATCGGAGACGGTGATGTTCTCTCAAAGGTACTGCTTGCAGATGCGGACAAGATACGTCGCACGCTTGAGGATATAGACAAAAACGCCTTTGATATCGCAATAGACAAGATTATAAATGAATAAAAAGAGGGGCAGTTTGCCTCTTTTTTTGAAAATATTTCCAAAACCTGTTG
>CAKRVQ010000207.1 GCA_934408795.1 uncultured Eubacteriales bacterium | reverse complement strand
CCCACAAACGATCGGGGCGGCAAAATGCGATGCTGCGGTAGGTCCGAAAAATGCGATGCGGTGCAGATGCCGTCTGTAAAAGCAAAGCATAATGCGATAAGGAGGGACTCGGGTGGGAGAAAGAAAAGCATAATTCGGCAGGCGTGGAGGAGAAAGCAAAATGCTATGAGAGGGAGACGAAAGGGGGACCTCAGTTTATGAGCTGACTGTTGTACAGGTCGGCGTAGACTCCGCCACGTGCCAAAAGTTCCTTATGTGAGCCTTGCTCAACCACGCTGCCCTCATCTATGACTGCGATCTCGTCGGCGTTTTTGACGGTGGATAGGCGGTGGGCGACGACCATGGTCGTTCTGCCCTTGCAAAGCTCGTCAAGAGATGCCTGTATCAGTTGCTCGGTGACATTGTCGAGTGCGCTTGTAGCTTCGTCGAGTATGAGTATCGGAGGATCTTTCAGGAACACCCGCGCTATGCTCAGGCGCTGCTTTTGACCGCCCGACAGTTTAACTCCGCGTTCGCCTATAACGGTATCGTACTTTTCGGGCAATGACATTACATATTCGTGTATATTTGCTCTCTTGGCGGCTTCGATCACCGCTTGGTCATCGGCGTTGGGATCGCCGTAAAGAATGTTATCCTTTATACTTGCGTTAAAAAGATACACATCCTGCTGAACTATACCGATGTTTTTTCTCAGAGAGTCGAGAGTGATACCGTTGATGCTTTTTCCGTCTATCAGTATATCTCCGCCGTCGATCGAATAAAAATGCGGGATCAGGTGACATATTGTGGTCTTTCCGCCGCCCGAAGGTCCCACAAGGGCAAATGTTTCACCCTTCTTTATATCGAGACTGATGTTATTTAATACAGGGCGTCCGTATTCGTACCCGTAGCATACATCCTTGAACTCAATATGCCCTTCTACGCGGTCTATCGGTTCGGCATCGGGCGGGTCCTTCTCGGGTTCGGCATCAAGTATTTCGACGAATCTTTCAAATCCCGTCACTCCGTTCTGATACTGCTCCATAAAGTTTACAAGTGTCATAACAGGGGAGATAAAGAGGTTTACAGAGACGACGAATGCCGAGTAATCCCCGAAGTCTATGCTGCCGTTATACAGGAATATTCCGCCGGCAATAAGCACTATGACATTGAAAATGTCGGTCACGAATGCGGTCGTGGAATGGAATTTGCCCATGGCGTTATAGGCATCTTTACGCGCCTCAACGAATTCGCGGTTTCCATCTTCGAACTTTTCCGTTTCCTTTTCGGCATTTGTATAAGCCTTTGTCACTCTTATTCCAGATATGCTGCTTTCAAGAGCGGCGTTTATTCTTGCGGTCGACTGTCTGCTGCGCATAAAAGCGTTTCGCATCTTTTTCCTGGTTACTGCCGCCGCAGCGACCAAAAACGGGACACATGCAAAAACAATAAGGGTGAGCGGCAGGTTGATAGTGGAAAGATATGTAAATGAAGTTATTATCGCTATTGTAGAGACGATTATATTTTCGGGACCGTGATGGGCGAGCTCGCTTATGTCCATAAGGTCGCTTGTCATACGGGACATTATTTTTCCCGTTTCGTGATTATCAAAGAATCCGTAGGGGAGTTTTTCGAGATGCACAAACATATCGTGGCGCATCTGTGCCTGCATACGCACGCCCATAACATGGCCTTTATACTGTATAAAGTAGTTAAGCAGCATACGGATAAGGTAGATGACGAGCAGCGCCGCGCCCGTGATAACGATCATATCGTATTTTCGCTCGGGAATATAGTCGTTAAGCATATGTCTTGTGACGACGGGTTAAAAAATACCCGTTACCGAAACGAGCAGCGAGGCTGTCATATCAAGGCAGAACAACGGAATATGGGGTCTGTAGTAGCTTAAAAATCGTTTAAACATTTTTTCCTCCGAAAAAGGATCGTTTTAAGTTTATATTCAACGGGGGGAGTGGAGGCAATCAGCCATAGCGGTCGCATCTGAGCCGACTTTAAGCAGCAGCCCGGCCGCAGGCAGCGCCGCGAAGCGCCGAAGGCGCGGTAAACGGGCATCGGTACATTTTCGTCTTAGAAAAGTCCTGCTTTTCCGATAAGGCGGCATTCCTTTATCACACTTTGCTGCCCGTTTTGCGCCCTTCCTCGGAAGGGCGCGCGGCGCTGCCTTAAACCGGATAATATGATAAACCGGGGATCGTGACAAAACGGTGACCGTGTTCCGAAAAAGGAAAAATGCACGGTCACCGTCAGCTTAACGGTCGTTTATCGATTATTTTGTTCCCGATATCTCGGGCGCACCGTTTTTGGTTATGACATCATGGGCGCCGCCTTCGACGATACTCGTTGCGGAAACGAGTGTAAGCTTGGCTTTTTTCTGAAGCTCGGGTATCGAGAGTGCGCCGCAGTTGCACATTGTCGATTTGACCTTGGAAAGGGATATGTGCACATTATCTTTAAGAAGACCCGCATAAGGAACATAAGAATCAACGCCTTCTTCAAAAGAAAGTTTTGCGGCGCCTCCGAGGTCGTAGCGCTGCCAGTTCCTGGCGCGGTTCGAGCCCTCGCCCCAGTATTCCTTATAGTAATTTCCGTTGATGATGACTTTGTTTGTGGGGCTTTCCTCAAAGCGGGCAAAATACCTGCCGAGCATAATAAAGTCCGCGCCCATGGCAAGAGCAAGTGTCATATGGTGGTCGTGGACTATTCCGCCGTCAGAGCAGACAGGAACATATATTCCCGTTTTTTCATAGTATTCGTCGCGCGCCTTGCACACTTCGATAAGAGCGGTGGCCTGACCTCTGCCTATTCCCTTTGTCTCACGGGTTATGCAGATGGAACCGCCGCCGATACCGACCTTTACGAAATCGGCGCCCGCTTCCGCGAGAAAGAGAAAACCGTCACGGTCAACGACATTTCCCGCGCCCACTTTAACCGAATCGCCGTATTTTTCTCTTATGAAGTCTATTGTGCGCTTCTGCCATTCGGAAAAGCCCTCCGACGAGTCAATGCAAAGGACATCGGCGCCTGCCTCAATAAGCGCGGGTATACGCTCGGTGTAGTCGCGTGTGTTTATTCCCGCTCCCACAACATATCTTTTCT
>CAKRVQ010000206.1 GCA_934408795.1 uncultured Eubacteriales bacterium | reverse complement strand
AAACAAGTGTGTACCCTGCGCTGCCGGTCTTTTCACGATATGCTCGGCAGAATCCGCCGTCTATGACTATCAGCCTGCCGTTCGCCTTGACCGGACTTTCGCCTTTTTTTCGAATAACGGGTATGTGTCCGTTGACAATATGACTGTGAGCGGCGTTGAGCCCGAATTCGCGCAGTATGGCGTTACAGTACTTCTCGTCCGTATAGGAATGATAATACGGATCCCTTTCCTCTGCGGATGCCGACTTGTCCTTAACGAGAAGTCTTTCAAATGTTTTTATGCTTTTTCTGCCGAAAAGCGGCGAGTGACTGCCGCACCACAGGAACCACATCCTATCGCAGCCTTTTGTCCTCATTTCGGAGTCGACAGGTGCAAAGTATCCCATTCTGACCTGCCTTTCGAGAGCGTCAAGGAGAGCCCTGCCGCTGACCTTTCTGCCGTCTACGGTCAGCGTTCTGAAGCTGCCGTCCTCATTCATCGGTATGCAGCCGTGCAAGAGCAGGTTGCCGTTGTAGCACTTATAGATACTTCCCTTTGAAAACAGGAATTCGGTATGTCTTTGGAGCTTCTCACTCTGCAGGAATGCCGTTCTCAGTTGTTCTATCACCTTTCGTTCGGCATCGGTCAGCGAATACGGATCGCTCGGATCGACAGTGGGAAAATCCTTATCGCTCAGTTCCAAAAGACCGCCCGTTATTTCAACAAAACCTGCGCGTATTTTATCAAGCAGAAGCCTGTCGTCCATCCCGTATTCGGGATTCCTCTTTATCAGACGGCCTTCAAGTTTGAATTGTATTATTGCGATAGCCTTATGCATCGCGGCTATCAGCTCTGCGGATTCGGGATCATACGGCGCATCACCGGGACTGTGCCTCGGAAAAAAGCACTCCGATGTTCTGCCTTTATAAACATCGGCGGCAAACAACGCAAGAGGACGAAGACTGATACCGTAACCGATCTCCACAGTGTCAAGGTTACCGTAAGTAAATGCATTGTTCAGAGCGCAGGCAATACACGCCCTGCTTCCCGACGCGGCGCCCATCCACAGAATATCATGGTTTCCCCACTGAATATCGGCGCAATGGTGACGCATAAGATCATCAAGAACTATATCGGGTCTTGCGCCTCTGTCAAAGACATCGCCCACAATATGCAATCTGTCGACTGCAAGGCGCTTTATCGTCCCGCACAGTGCTATTATAAAACTGTCGGCACGATCAAGTTCGATAACCGTTTTGAGTATATTGTCATAGTAGGCAGCTCTGTTATCGACCGCCTCGCTACCCTCAAGGAGCAATTCTTCAAGTATGTAAGCGTAATCGGCGGGAAGCGCTTTTCTGACTTTGCTTCTTGTATACTTTGTGGATATGAGTCTGCAGACGGCACTAAGGCGCAAAAGATTTATTCTGTACCACTCGTTCATATCGGTGCCGCTCTGCCTTGCGGATTTAATTTTTTCCTTGGGATAGTAGACAAGTGTCGCGAGCTCCGCCCTCTGCTCTGAGGTGAGACTGTTTGTAAAGATCGTATCTATTTTTTCCCTTATCGTTCCCGAAGCATTGTTAAGGATATGTCTGAACGACTCATACTCGCCGTGTATATCGGAAAGAAAGTATTCGGTCCCCTTGGGGAGATCCAGTATTGCATTCAGGTTGATTATTTCGGCAGCTGCGGCACTGACGCTCGGGTACTGCCTTGACAATGCCTCAATGTAGCTGCGGTTGTTCTTAAGTTCGGTGTCGGTGTAAGTTCTCATATTTCCTCCCGTCATAACAGGTTTACCGTCGGCCGATAACAGAAAATGTGTATATCTCAGTGGCTTTTTCGACACTGTTCGTCATTTATCGACCGTCGACAACAATAATAAAAAGCGGCCGAGATCATCGACCGCCCTTTCTTGACCTAAGGAAGTCCTCAAGTATAACGGTCGCCGCAACCGCATCAACCGTTTCCTTACGCTTTTTGCCTCTGACATCGTTCATCGAAAGCTCATTATGAGCGATGACGGTAGTGCAGCGCTCATCGTACATAACCACTTCAATACCGCTCTTTTCCGAGAGCAGGCGGGCATTTTCGCGGCATTCCGCCGCCTTAAAGCCTTCGGTATTATCCATATTCTTCGGCAGACCCGCCACAATGAGCTCAGCTTTGAGTTCGTGCGCCGTATCGGAGAGTTTTTCGATCAATCTTTCCCTGTTATACTCCTTGATCACGCATTTCGGGAAGGCAAACGATTCGCCGGGGTCGCTTGCCGCAACACCCGTTCTCGCACTCCCGAAATCAACTGACATTATTATCATAGGGTCGTACTCCTGCTCAAGTTCCGTCTGTTGAACCCGCGGACCGCAAAGAGAAGAATCTTTGACCGCCGGGCTTCGACACTTTATAAACAGATTATACCTTCATTGCCCTCACCCGTCAACCTACAAATTTCCATTATCGGTTTGATTTTTCACTTATGGGCGGGTAAAATGTGTACTTGTGATGTCGGGTTGTTTACATAACCACTAACATCCATTTCTGCAGCAGTCATAACGATCAAATGAAATGAGGCTCAAACTATGAAAAAATACATTCTTGCACTCGATCAGGGCACTACCTCATCAAGGGCAATACTGTTTGATGAAGCCATGGAGCCCGTATCGTCCGCACAATATCCGTTCACGCAGTATTTCCCGAAACCGGGATGTGTTGAGCACGACCCCGAAGAGATACTTGACTCACAGTTCAGAGCCATGAGAGACGCGGTATCGAATGCCGGTGTAATGCCCTCCGAGATCGCGGCGATCGGCATAGCAAATCAGCGTGAGACGGCACTTGCATGGGACAAGGCGACGGGAAAACCGTTATGCAATGCAATAGTATGGCAGTGCCGCAGAACATCCGACATATGTGAGCGGCTGAAAAATGACGGAAAAGCCGAACTCATAAAAGGGGTCACGGGTCTTCCGGTGGATCCGTATTTCAGCGGAACTAAATATAAATGGATACTTGAAAATATACCGAAAGCAGCAGGTCTTGCGGCGGAGGGCCGCCTTGCCTTCGGAACGGTCGACAGTTGGCTTATCTGGAATCTGACGGACGGCGGGCTTCACATAAC
>CAKRVQ010000205.1 GCA_934408795.1 uncultured Eubacteriales bacterium | reverse complement strand
GACAGTCTCTTCATTCCGCTCGGCCGCTTTTTTGGGGGACGGCGTCGGAATCATTTAAGCCCTACCGAATCCATAAAGCTTCTGAAAACCTCGGGAAGCTCGGAATCAAATTCCATGTATTCTCCTGTGGAGGGGTGTATAAACCCGAGTTTTTTTGCGTGCAGACACTGCCCATGAAGTGAGGTTATCACCTTTTTGGGTCCGTAAACATCATCACCCGCCAGAGGGTGACCTATGTACGCCATATGGACCCTTATCTGGTGGGTCCTGCCCGTATACAATCTCAGCCGCAGATGAGTGAAACCGCCGGCGCGATCGATCACCTCATAATGTGTGCGCGCAGGCTTGGAATTAAGGGGGGTCACCGCCATTTGTTTACGCTTTACGGGGTGTCTTCCTATCGGAGCGTCAACATCGCCCGAATCGGTCTTCATCTCCCCGTAGACCACCGCTTCGTATTCCCTTACAAACGAATGCTCCTTTATCTGCTCCGCAAGACTTGCGTGAGCTTTGTCGTTTTTTGCCACCATTAGAAGTCCGCTCGTATTTTTGTCTATTCGGTGAAGTATGCCCGGACGGGCCACACCGTTTATGCCCGAAAGTGAATCCCCGCAATGGGCGAGGAGGGCATTGACAAGCGTCCCGTCCGGATTTCCCGGTGCAGGATGAACGACCATACCCTTCGGCTTATCTACGACCAGAAGGTCATCATCCTCATACACGATCTTGAGCGGTATGCTCTGCGCCTTGACCTCAAGCGGTCTGACATCGGGGACCGTGACCGTGACCTCGGCACCCGGTTCGATCAGACTGTTTTTCTTAAGTATCTTGTTGCGGCACTCGGCGTTTCCCGCTTCAATAAGTTTTGCCGCCGCGGTGCGCGTGACCGACAATGCCCCTGAAACGGCAACATCTGCCCTGACGGGTTCATTCCCTGTCACAACAAAGTGTTTTGTTTCCATTATTTATTGGATCCGTCGGTATTATCGGGAGCTTTATCACCGATTTGTTCCGCAGCTTGTGCCGATGATTGTCCCGCAGTTTGGGTTGTCGATTGCCCGGCTGCCTGTGCCGCAGCAGCGTCGGCGGACGGATTTTCCGTTTTTGATTTGCCGTTTTTCGCGGCTTTTGACTCCTTCACGGTGTCGATTATAAAATAAAGTATCACCATCGCAGCTCCGCAGCAGACTGCAATATCGGCGATGTTGAATATGGGAAATTCAAAGAAACCGAATTCTATAAAATCTATTACCCTGCCGCTGCGGAAGACCCTGTCTATCAGGTTTCCCAGACCTCCGGCAAGGATTATGCTTATCGCCCAAAACATAAGCTTACTGCCGTATGTCTTTTTTGCGAGCATATATATGCAAACTATAATGACCGTAAGGCTTATTGCCACAAGCAGCCATGTTTTTCCCTCAAGTATACTCCACGCGGCTCCGCCGTTGGTGGTATAGTGAAGGTTGAACAAACCTCCGAGAAGCGGCACGGGTGCCATATCAGTTGTAAAATTTACAGATACCAGATATTTTGATACCTGATCGGCAGCTACGATAAGTGCCGCGGCTATCAACGCCAAAATGCCCGACATAACAGTCTCCTTTCAGAGCTTTGCGGCGAAGCATAAGACTCCGCCGCTTGAATATTTTCGGTATTATTCTCCGAGTATTTCGGCACACCTGGCGCAAAGCGTGGGATGCGCCTCGTTTTTGCCTACGGTATCCGAATACGACCAGCAGCGCTCACACTTGTTGCCCGCTGCGCGGCTGACCTCTATTCCCACTCCGGTCTCGCCTGTTTTTTCGCCGCCCTCGCCGTCTTTGATATGAACGGCGGACACGATAAGCGAATCCTTAAGAAGCGGCTTTACGGAATGAAGGAACTGAGCCGTCTCACCCGTGGCATAAAGCGTGACATCGGCCTCAAGGGACGCGCCGATCACCTTCGCGGCACGAGCGTTTTCAAGAGCCTTTTTCACATCGTCCTTTATCTCGTGGATCCGATTCCATTTTTTCATAAATTCAGGCTCGCTTAAGCCTTTCGATTCGGGCATGGGATTAAATACCACATTACGCCTGTCATCGTTTGCCGAGTGAGGCATAAACTGCCAGATCTCATCGGCCGTGAAGGCGAGGATCGGAGCTATCAGCCTTGTCAGTGTATCAAGAATCCAATACATTGCCGTTTGTGCGGCGCGGCGTGTATTACTGTCTGCTTTCTCAACATACAGCCTGTCCTTAATAACATCAAGGTAGAAGTTAGACATATCAAGCACGCAGAAGTTGTGCACCGCATGGAAAATGAGATGATACTCAAAGGCATCGTAAGCTTTACGGCATTCGCCGACGACCTCATCCATACGCATAAGTGCATATCTGTCGATATCCTCAAGCTCTCCGTCGGGGACCTGATCCCTGTCGGGGTCAAAATCGTTAAGGTTCCCGAGAATGAATCTTGCGGTATTGCGTATCTTTCTGTAGACCTCGCTGAGCTGCTTAAGGATCTCTTTTGACACCCTTATATCGGCATGGTAATCCGATGAAGCGACCCACAATCTCAGTATGTCGGCACCGTATTCGTTAACTATATCATCGGGATTTATGGTGTTTCCGAGCGACTTTGACATCTTTTTGCCCTCGCCGTCCACGACCCAACCATGGGTCACAACGGTCTTGTACGGGGCGACACCGTCGGTCGCAACGCTTGTAAGCAGGGAGGACTGGAACCAGCCTCTGTACTGATCCGCAC
Source organism: uncultured Eubacteriales bacterium (assembly GCA_934408795.1). Lineage (GTDB taxonomy): Bacteria > Bacillota > Clostridia > Oscillospirales > Acutalibacteraceae > RGIG7384. The sequence goes on along the minus strand of CAKRVQ010000205.1, from coordinate 355 downwards.
CCTCAAGATAGAGATCCGCAGGCTCACGGAGATACGGACGCGTGCCGCACACCGCAGCATGAGAAACGCCCGAATCGAACCAGACATCCATAATGTCGGTCTCTTTTTTGAATTCGGTGCATCCGCAGGAACACTTTACGCCCTCGGGCAGAAGCTCCTTTTCGTCGAGCTCATACCAAGCGTCGGCGCCCTTTTCCTTAAAGATCTCCGAAATACGGGCGATGGTCTCGGGAGTGATCAGCTCCTTGCCGCAATCCTTGCAATAGAATATCGGTATCGGAACGCCCCAGGTACGCTGACGGGATATACACCAGTCGCTTCTGTCTCGGACCATGTTTTTGATGCGGTCTTCGCC
>CAKRVQ010000204.1 GCA_934408795.1 uncultured Eubacteriales bacterium | reverse complement strand
AGTTTGCGTGTCCCGTATCCCAACACACATGAAGCCTCGGGTGTCCGACATAATCCACAAACTCGCGGGTGTCTTTTCCGGTTATAAGGAAATACATATCCCCCATATTCGCTTTTGTGGAATTCTCGCACAGGATGTTGACACCGCAATTTTCGGCGACGGGCAACAGTTTTTCATAAAACTCCTTGTTGAGCCTGAACCACTCTTCCTTTGAAACACCGGGCTTGTAGCCGGGGTGAACAACGGTGTTTCCTATGCCTAATATCTCGCAGATCTCGATCTGGCGTAAGGTGGAGGCAATCAAAAACTCAACATGATCTTTGTCGTCGGACAACGCGTTGCCGCCCTGCGAATGTGCCTGAACAAACTCCATACCGAGCTCCTCAGCCAACCGCCTTATCTTGTATACCTCTTCGCGCCAGTTTTCGGACATATATTCACAATCGGGTGTGAAACTGTACATACTCAGATCTATGTAACGGAATCCCGCTCGATGCAGTTCGCGTATACGCTCTTCATCGGTCTTGCAGAAGAAAGAAAAATCTCCCGTGGTGGTTGCGATCTTCATAGTGCATTATCCTTTCATAAACAGAAAAAACCACTCTCACGACAATCGGGTGGACACTGCTCGGCGCGACAAAGACGCGGCACCTGATAATCTGTACCCCCGCCGTGAGGTTATTATAGCACATTCTTGTTTCGAATGCACTACCGTTTTATGAAAAAAGTCATACATGATATACGCCGACCCGAAATCGGTACGACGGGTGACAGAAGCGGGGCGGATCTACGGATCACGGATTCAGTTTGATCCGATCTCCACCGTTCTGCCGCCCGCGTTTTCATATACGCGATGCGAAATTGAAATGACGGTACGCCCTTCGGATGCACGGCGCAGCGCCGCCGACACTCGGGCTTCGGTTTCTGCGTCCAGATTTGCGGTGATCTCATCAAGCAGCAGCACCGCGGGATCCGCCGCCGCGGCACGGGCGATCGACAATAATTGCCATTCTCCCTGCGAAAACATACCATCTGTGCATACGGTCGCATAACCGGCAGGCAGTGCCGTGATCGCCTCGTCGATACCGACAAGCTCTGCAGCCTTTCGTGCCGCCTCTTCGGTGACCGACGGGTCGCAAAGCGTGATCTCGTCGAGCACCGTACCGGGAACACGGGAAAAGTGCTGCTCCACACACCCTATGCACGCCCTACGCTCACGGTCGGTAATATCGGAAACATTCACCCCTCCGACGGTAACCGTACCCGATTCGGGTCTGTAAAGCCCGAGCAGCAGTCGGAACACCGTGCTTTTACCGGCTCCTGTCCTGCCGACAAGAGTGACCTGTTCGCCCTCCTTTACCGTCATGGAAAAGTTATGCAATACCGCCCTGTCGCCGTAACCGAAAGTGACATTGTCAAAAACGATGTCACCCCTCGCAGCACTTTTCCTCTCGGAAGGGAGCTCCCGCTCCGTCTGAGAAAGGAACAGGTCGATCCTTTTTACTCCCGCCATTGCCGACTGAATTGTCTGTATTTCCATTCCGAGACTCTCTATCGGAGTAAAAATACGTGATATGTAATTGACCACGGCGACCGAGGTGCCTACGGACATTCCGAACAATTTGAGCACTTCCGCTCTTCCCGACGCCGAGAGAAGCATTACGATCCCCACCACCGCGGCATTGAGCAAAAGCACCGCGGGCGAGTATACGGCATCGTAAAAGTTGGTTTTCTCAACGGCTCTGTAGCTCTCGCATATACACCGATCGTACCGCCGCTCCATATAGTTTTCAAGTCCGAGGGCGCGGATGGTGCGGATGTTATGCAGCGTTTCGGGAACCTTTCCGGACACTGCCGCAACCGCACGGCGGTTATCAAGTTGTGCAGAAAGCATCTTTTTCTGTACATGTCGGGTGAAGACCGCAAACAGAGGAAGTATGATCAAAAGAACGAGAGCAAGCCCCGTGTTTTTCACGGCTATGACAATAAAAACGGATATTATGCGGAACGCATCCGCCGCCATACTGATAACGCCCGAGGTGAACAACGCCTCTACGGTGTCCACATCCCCCGAGAATCGTGAAGTTATCTCCCCGGGATTTTGGCTTACAAGTGTGTCTGCAGGCAATCGGGTAAGCTTTTTTGACATCTCGGAGCGCAGCGCGTGGGTCATTTTTTGGCCGAAAATCACCAGCAGTGTCTCCTGTGCCGAAGAAAGGATCCCCTCCGATGCAATGCTTACAAAATAGAGCAGGACAAAGGCAAATGTCAATGACTCTCCCGCCGCCAGGCGGTCTATTATATCGGCAAGTATCAGAGGAGGAATAAGCGAAGTCGCCACCGACGCGGCGACACATAAAAGCGTTCCCGCTGCGAGCAGACGATGAGCCCGCACCGCCGACATCAGCGCCGAAAACACACCCGATCGGTTACTCTTCATCGTTTCCGACACCCCTTTTCTGACTTTCATACAGTCTGCGGTACGAAGGAACGGCAGATATCAGCTCATCGTGAGTGCCGACCGTTGCCCTGCCGTTTTCCATAAAGACGACCTTTTGCATTTCGGGGAAGTGATACAACCGATGTGATATAAGGAATATGACCTTGTCCTTCGCGTAGTCCTCAAGAAACGAAAAGATAACATCCTCGGTCTCGCGGTCGAGTGCCGAGAACGGATCATCCAGGATCATTAAAGGGCGCGGATGCGCCAGCGTCCTTGCCAGCGCTAACCTCTGCGCCTGCCCTCCCGAAAGACGGGTGCCGCCCGTGCCGATCACGGTATCGACCCCGTTTTCCATGGACAACACTTCATTTTTCAGCGCGACGGCGTCGAGATACGGCATTACATCACCGTCGCTGCCGCAAAGTACATTGTTACGCACCGTATCGGCAAAAAGCTCCGTATCGTGTCCGAGATATCCTACCGTCGCTGCGATCTCGCTCTCGGCAAGCTCCGAAAGTTCCCTTTTTCCGAAACGCACCGATCCTCCGTAAGGCGCTTCGACGAGAAAGATCCTGCCGAATGTGGATTTACCGCAGGCAACGGGACCGGTCACACCGATAATATCGCCCGGATGTGCCGTCAGTGACAGTCCCGAAAAAACAACCTCGCCGCCGT
>CAKRVQ010000203.1 GCA_934408795.1 uncultured Eubacteriales bacterium | reverse complement strand
GAAGCCGCGGGTCGGAGCCCTGACATTTTTAGCATCATTAAACAGTCTGCCGAATTGTTAAATCAAAACGCCTTGTCAAAATCCGACTTGTTTGTCACAAGGGTAAAGCAAACATCTGTCTTGTATGCTTCGCCGGGCTCAAGAAATTTAAGCTCACCGCGCTCGCGGAGAACATCCCTTCCGTCCGGAGTGCAGTTGCCGGGCTCAAGACCCAAAACATAATCGGTCTTTCCCATCATCTTCCATTCGACGAATCTGTCAAGCCCCGATTTGTCAAACGAGATTATAACGCCTGCCTTTACCGAGTCGTTATACGCTCCCGCAGAAGCAATTCCGTCTTTTTCTTTCACATCGTAATAGTAGCAGCGCTCTTCGTAACCTGCCTGAGGTTTTTCCATAATGAGTGAGGCGTCGATGCCCTCGGCGGCATGCTCGTTTCTCGGGGTTATGCGGTTATGAGGTACCTTGACCTCAGTGTTCTCCGAGATGAGAGGATACCCGAGATTACAATGGTAAAGGATCATTATCGGCGAGGTCGCGTCGCCTTCGTTGGTTATCGTGTCATGAAGATGTATCTTGTTTTCTTTGTACGAGATAAAATATTCGCGCTTCATTACAAGCTTACGGGAAAAAATGCGGCAATCCCTTATTTCCGCCCTTATCGTGACGCCTTCATCGCTTTCTTCACAAGCGGTTATGACTGCGGGGGTGTTTGAGATCGTCCCGTGGAGCGGCAGCACTTCGCCGCAGTCGACACAGGGTGTACCGACGGCGGTAAGACCGCAGGTCGTCATAAAACCTCCCGTGAATGACTTCAAAAACTCTGTCTGCTCTTTGTCATAGTATGACGGCGCAACATATCCGCAAGGGGAGAAAAATCCCAAATTTACACCGCTCAGCATCAGTCTTGAAATGTCGGCGCATCGGTCGGAGGATATGTGTATCTCCGTTCCGATCCCGTTGCGTACCTGAATAATGTGCATTCCTTCGCCTTTGCCGTCCTGCAATATATAACGCTCCGCACCTCTTATCTGATGCTCGTGACCTATGTATTCATTCATTTGTCGTATCCATCCTTTCGTATTCGTTCGGCAGATCGCCGAGCTGCTATTCCGTAAACCGCGGCAATTCCGAGCTTATATAGCCTTATTTGTATTTTATTATGATTTTTCGATTCTTTCAAGTGTAGGCTTTACCGATAATAAAGAAATATCTATGATAATCAAACCGTGATAACCGTTTGACCGCTTTTGAAAAGGGAGATATTTTTAAAAGCGAGGCAGTCGCAACTGCCTCGCGGTGATTCGTTATTCTATCCGTTTCGGCGGGCTTTTTCGCCTAATCGCTCGCCCATTTTTATCGGTGTTTCGATCCCGTCTTCGGTCGCCGAAAAAAACTCGGAGTCGATCGCCGCGCGGTCTTTCTCAAATAACAATATGACCGTACTGCCGCCGTAAAGAAACATTCCTTTTTCTTCGCCGCGCGAGAATCTACCGTTTATCGGGTGGTTATGTATTTTCCCCACGAGCATCGCACCGACTTCCGCTTGTATCACATCACCGAAATTGTCGGTATGCATCACCGTATACTCTCGGCAATTCTCCGTAAAGACAGGGAGCTTGCGCAGTGCGATCGGTCTTACGGTGTGAAGCTTTCCTTTTATGAACACGGGTCGGTCGGCAGTGCCTCCGTCTATAAAGGAATAGCGGTGATAGTTATCGACACACAGTCGGATAATAACACATATTCCGCCGTAATACCTCTTTGCAAGCTCTTCGTTATCTAAGAGCGATGAAACGGTATAGGAACTTTGCTTGACGGGATACACAGTGTCGCTTTCAATACCGTATACCGATACAAGACCGTCGCAGGGGGATACAAGAACGCTCGCTTCGTTGTTTACTGGGCGCAGCTCGGGTCTGATCTTTCTTGTGAAACAATCGTTGAAGCAACGGAACCTGTCGGTTTCAAGATAATCGTTAAGATCAATGCTGTTGTTTTTGATGAACTGTCTGATAAGCGGTTTTGAAAGACGACTGTCCGCAAATGCGCCTGCAAGGGCCGACACCCACCGACTCACGAGCACCTTAAGGATCATCCTTCCGAACGGGGTACAGTAAAGAAATCCGAGGGCACCTTTCTCGGGGAAATCTGCCTTTTTTGCCGCCGTTTTTTTTATCTCAGACATATCAGAAATACCGAACGCCGTGATAGATTACGAATTTGAATAAAAGCAGAGTGATAAATTCGACACTGCCGATGAACACCATTATGAGTATCCCGCGAAGACCGGGCTTAGGAACTTTAAGGCTCGACACAAAGGCAAAGGCTGTTCCAAGCATTACCGCAAATACAATAAGCGAGATATCGGCAAAGGGTGAGAAGATAAAACGAAGCAGTGCGGCGGTGGGAATTATAAGGGCGGCTGATGTGACGGGGAGACCGGTGAAGGCCTTTCGCGCCGTTTTTTCGGTCAGCTGACGCTCTTCTTCCGTCACATTGAAATATGCGAGTCTTATTGCGGCAGCAAGGATGTAAATGAGCAGTATTCCGTACAAAACGAATTTAAGCACAACGCCGTACCACGGAGCATTATGACCGAAGCAAAAGCTTTTTATCATCGGAGATGTACGGATGACAGAAGCGCCGATACAGGCGGGGAGAACGCCGAAGGCTATGACATCCGACATTGAATCAATCTGTATTCCGAAATTGCATTCAAGTCGGCTGCGTCCCTCCTTTGTTCGTGCAACCTTGCCGTCAAAGGCATCGCATAATCCGCAGAAAAGTAAAAAGAAAGTTCCCATATACGGATGTCCTTTCCCGCTTAATGTTACCATAATGCCTGCGCCTGCTGAAAGCAGAGACAGATAAGTCAATACAACAGTGTAATCATAAATACCTAACATAGTTCCTCCTCTTCCGGACCAGATAACTTACCAGGACCAGACACCCACAAAAAATCATACAAAAGTAAAAAGATAACGAACGGCTGAGCAATTCCAGATTTGCCGCTTTCTGTGCGGACATAAAAAGCTTAAAACCATCCAGCATCAGATAATCCGCCGCACCCACGGCTCCCGTAATCGGCACACAGTTCGAACCGATAACGGAATATCCTTGTACGGCCCATATC
>CAKRVQ010000202.1 GCA_934408795.1 uncultured Eubacteriales bacterium | reverse complement strand
GTCTACAATAATGACATCCTTACCCGAAACATCGTTTCCGAGGAACTCATGAGCTTCAATGGGGTTCTTACCGTTGACGACAACCGAATAGTTGCGTCTCTTATAAAACATACCGAGCTCCAGACCGAGTATTGACGAGTAATAAATACATCTTGACATCGCGCCTTCATCGGGAGAGATCATCATTGTATGCGCTCTGTCTATCACTATGTCGGGATATGTCTTTATAAGCGCTTTGATCATCTGATATGTCGGCATGATGTTGTCGAATCCGCCGAGGGGAATGGCGTTTACCACCCTCGGGTCATGGGCATCGAATGTTATGATATTCTTTACGCCCATGGAACTGAGCTCCTGAAGTGCCATTGCACAGTCAAGCGACTCTCTTGCCGTTCTTCTGTGCTGCCTGCCTTCATAAAGCATAGGCATAATGACGGTTATTCTTCTTGCCTTGCCGCCGAACGATGCTATAACGCGCTTGAGGTCCTGAAAATGGTCATCGGGACTCATCGGAACATCTTTTCCGTACATTTTATAGGTCACACCGTAGTTAAAGCAATCACAAATAATGAATGCATCCAGCCCGCGGGCGGTATGCTCAAATGTCGCCTTGGCTTCACCGGTTCCGAACCTCGGACAACTTGCACCGATAACGAAGCTTTCCTCCGTCTCGTGCCATTGCTTCAGATAATAATCCACCTTAGAGGCAATTTCCTCACAGCCTCTCATTGTGATAATCGCAAGATCGCCGTGCGGCGTATGTTTAAACAGTGCTTCCGACATAGTCCATCCTCCAAAAATTTCAAAGCCGCATTTATATAATTTCAGCAGCCCTATACAGTGCAATATAATAATAGCATATATGCGCCCGTAAAAAAAGACCTTTTTCGACTTTTTTTATTTTTTCGGATCTGTCTCAACGGTGTTTGACAATAAACTGTCCTTATAACGTCAAACCGGCTTTTGGTTTTATATTGTATGCCCGGGCGACGCGGTGCAAAGCTGACGCCCGCGCACCATCCGTTGCCGATCGCCACTATTTGCTGCCGATCGCGCACTATCGACTGCCCCCCACACCATCAGCTATCCCCTGCGTACTCCCCAAAAAAAGTGTCCTGTGCAAGGCAATAATGCCTTGCACAGGACATCTTAACATTTATCATCGGTTGTTTTACGATTACAAACAACACCGAATCATCCGTTTTTCTTTGCTATGGCAATTTTCACTTTTTCTGCAATATCAGCCGCTCGCAGTCCGTAAATATCAAGAAGTTTGTTTGCTGCGCCCGATCTTCCGAACTCGTCGTTTATTCCGAGTCTTACCACCGGGGCAGGGCACTCCTCGCATACGACCTCCGCAACCGCGGAGCCGAGTCCGCCGATCACGGAATGCTCCTCGGCGGTGACGATCGCTCCCGTTTCGGCAGCTGCTTTTACAACCGCCTCTTTATCTATGGGCTTAACGGTCGCCATATTTATGATCCTTGCGCTTATGCCTTCGGCACGCAGCATATCATGAGCTTTAAGTGCTTCGTTGACCATAAGTCCTGTCGCAATAACCGTTACATCGAGACCCGGTCTGAGCTCTGCGCTTTTACCTATCCTGAAATTGTAACTGTCGTCAAATATAACGGGGACCGCAAGTCTCCCGAGTCTGATATACACGGGACCGTCATAATCGGCGGCAGCCAGCACGGCGAGCCTCGTCTCGGTCGCATCCGCAGGATTGATAATCGTCATACCGGGTATCTCCCTCATCAGCGCCATGTCTTCATTGCACTGGTGGGTCGCTCCGTCCTCACCGACGGATATTCCCGCATGCGTAGCACATATTTTAACATTAAGATGCGGATATCCTATTGAATTTCGCACCTGTTCAAAAGCTCTTCCCGCAGCGAACATTGCAAACGAGCTTGCAAACACGAGCTTTCCTGTTGACGCGATACCCGCCGCAATGCCCATCATATTCTGCTCTGCTATACCGCAATCAATAAACTTCTCGGGAAATGCTTTTTTGATCATCCCCGTTTTGGTAGCTGCGGCAAGGTCGGCATCAAGAACAACAAAGTTTCTTCCGCTTTCCGCCATTTCGACAAGTGTGCGGCCGTATGCGTCGCGGGTCGCCGTTTTAATTATTTCTGACATTTCTTATGGCTCCTTTTCATATACGGTCGAGTTCGTTCCGAAGCTCACCGAGAGCCTCTTTTGCCTGTTCATCATTAGGCGCGGTGCCGTGCCAACCCACGGCATTTTCCATAAATGACACTCCCTTACCCTTAACGGTCTTCATAATGACCGCGGTGGGGATCCCGCTTGCGGGATCGATCGATGAGATCACCGATTCGAGAGCGTCAAAGTCGTGTCCGTCAATAACGGCAACCTTCCAGTTAAATGCCTCAAACTTTTTGTCAAGCGGCAAGGGTGAATTGACCTCTTCCACGCTTCCGTCTATCTGCAAGCCGTTCCAATCGACAAACGCTATCAGATTTCCGAGCTTCTTTGCGGATGCGAACATTGCCGCTTCCCATACCTGACCCTCTTCGCATTCACCGTCTCCGAGGATAGCGAAAACGCGGTATTTTCTGCCGTCAAGTTTGCCGGCGACCGCCATTCCGCACGCTGCGGATATTCCCTGTCCGAGCGAACCTGACGACATATCGACACCCGGGATATGTTTCATATCGGGATGCCCCTGCAGATACGAATCGGGCTTGCGCAGGGTCAGAAGATCCGAAACAGGAAAATATCCCCTGTTTGCAAGGGCCGAATAAAGCGCGGGTGCCGCATGACCTTTTGAGAGTACAAGGCGGTCCCTGTCCGGATTTTCGGGATCTGCAGGATCAATGTTCATTTCTTTAAAATAAAGATATGTGAGCAGGTCGGCAACGGAAAGCGAACCGCCCGGATGTCCCGAGCCGGCGGCGTGTGTCGCCTCAATGATTCCGATTCTTACCTTTGTCGCCGTTTGCCTCAGCATTTTCTTCTCATTGTCGGTCATTTGGATGATTCCAGCCTTTCTATCAAGTCTATAAACTCGGCGACCGCCCCGTTTTCACAACGGCACACCGGATAATCAGCACTTTTTACAACCTCATCCGGCGAGCCGCCTACGCAAGCCGACACATCGGCGCTGAGGAGCATATCA
>CAKRVQ010000201.1 GCA_934408795.1 uncultured Eubacteriales bacterium | reverse complement strand
TCATTATACTTCAGGCAAACCGTGGAATAAAAGACTTGAATTCTTATACCCGCCCTGAAAAATGAAACATTTGCTAAGAGAGAAGTTGAACAGGGCGCTATTTTTCTTTCACAAACAACATAAGGAAGTTGATCGACAATAACAGGCAGCAGATCCACACCGATCTTATACCTATGTTTACCGCGGCGAGCCATCCGAGTCCCGCGCCGAGAGCAAAGACCGCTATTATGAAATAATATGTTAACGATCTTTTGAGCGTCGCAATGTCGTGATCTTTTATGTAGGCACACAACGCCTCTGTACCGCTGCGAAGATTGCCGATGCACATCGTGCTGGCGTAAATGTGACCGTTTACCTTGCGAAATGTCTGAAGCTGCATTGCACAGACAAATGATACGACCGCATTTGCCAACGAGTCGAGAGAATTGCTCATAAATCCTACCGAAAACAACAATGCGATCTCACCTATGGTGATCGCCTGCCGCCAATGAAATGCCTGACAACGCTGCATACGATGCCGTACAAATTCAGCAACTACGGTGCCCGCAACAAATGATAACAGGGGTATCAAATACTTCACCGCTACCGACCATTCACCCTTGAAAAGCGCGCTGCTCAGAAGTATGACATTACCCGTTTGGGCGTTCGCAAATACAGAGCCGCGGCAGTAAAATGTGTATGCATCCTGAAATCCGCCCGAAAGTATAACAAAGACGGCGGCATACAATTTATCGGACATTTGTCCGCTGAATCCTTTTTTATGCATACAGTCCCACCCCCCATTGATCACATACAATTATAATGCGGCTCGGATGAGTTTTCAAGTGCGTTTTCGGATGCGATTATTCGGGTGCGGTTTTCAGTTCTAATCTTCGGGACAAGTCCATAGAATATAACATAGAAAATCGATCGGGATGTGAATTACGGAATGAAAGAAAACTTTGAAAAGCTGCTTGATTACATTGCTCCCCGCATATCGTCACCTTTATATGTGATAGATGAGGGTATAAAGGACAATGTAAATGAGATACGCCTTAGGTCGCAAAAGCCGGTCGCGCTCGGAGTTAAGGAAAAGACTATGTTCCTGATGAAAAACGGTTGTCTGACAAATGTCCCCACATCCGATACGGTCATAGCCGAGGCAGAGGATATTGAGGAATCTTTTTTGCTTGTATGCCGTCATTCGGTCCATTCATGTGAAGTGGAGCTTGCTTCCTCATTTGTGACATTGCCTTGCGGCTCAAGGGTCGGAATAAGCGGCGAGGCGATATCCGATAACGGAATAATAAAAAGCTTCGGTTCGGTTTCATCCCTTAATTACAGAGTTCCCGCCAGCTGCCGTAATGCAGCCGATCCGATAAGAGATATTCTGTCAAACACCGAAGGACTCGTAATAGGCGGGCCTCCTTCAAGCGGAAAAACGACTTTGGTCAGAGAGTGTGCACGCCTGCTGTCGGACGGTGTGACGGGAAAGTACGAGAGAGTATGCCTCATCGACCCGAGGAACGAGCTATCCGCAACCCTGCGCGGAAGAGCGCAAAACGACATCGGACAATGTACCGATGTCATGATAAACAAGGATACCGCCTCGTCAATCAAAAATGCAATAAGAGTAATGAATCCTTCATACATAGTACTTGATGAAATAATGACCGACGAGGAAATGAAGGGCGTTGCCGAGGGAGTCGGATGCGGTGTGAGATTCGTGCTCACAGTTCACTGCGGAAGCGCCGCCGAGCTTTTAAGAAAACCGATAGTGAAAAAGCTTGTCGATATAGGCGGCCTGAGTGATGCGGTATTTATAGGCTATCCCGGTGCCGTGCCGTGCGTTGTCGATCTGAAATAATGAAAAACAGAACGGCACACCGCATAAGGCACAAGGGAGGTAAGCACGCGGCAAGGGAGTTTACATAATATGTTGAAGGTCGTCGGAGGATTGATAATCGCTGCGGCATCGGTGCTCATAGGAATAGCAGGAGCGGCGGAATCCAGAGAAAAGGAGCGTTTCCTCGCGGAAATGGCTGAGTTTGCAGGTATGTGCCGCGAAAGAATACGGTATACATCGGCTGAGCGCGCCGAGCTGATAGAGGAAGGCGCCAAAAGATATAAAAGACTCAGTTGGCTCACAGGCGACAACAAGGTAAATAAGGGTGACTGTTACGGCTACGGCGACAGGGTCTCGTTGTTTTCGGATACGCTCGGCAGAAGCGATCGTGAAGGTCAGATAATGCTGTGCGAGCAGACAGAGGAATTCTTTAAAAACGAGTGCGAGACACAAAGAAAAAAGTGCGACTCCGACTGCCGCGTCAAAATAACGCTCGGCATCTTTTTTGCAGCTGCGGTGATAATTATGATCATTTAGAAATCTGTCAACCGATGAAGATAAAACGCGGCGGCGCCGAGCGGCACGCTCCGCGTGCCGCAAAAAAGCGGGCGCAGGGTACTCGCGCTGATTTTACTCTTCGGTCGAACCTTCATGATCATATAACAATCGGGATCGGTCGCGCGCCCGCCTTTTTACGCTCCTTCGGCGCGTCTCGGCGCCGCCGCATATCAGGGGCCGACAGCACCGACAGCACCGACAGTACCAATGTATAAACCCTCGGAGGTAAAATAATGGATATTGAAATAATATTCAGGGTCGCAGGAATAGGAATGATCGTTGCGGTGCTGAGTCAGATACTCTCCCGCTCCGGCAGAGAAGAACAGGCAATGCTTACAACGATAGCGGGACTTGTTGTTGTGCTGCTTATGATAATAGGGGAGATCGGCGACCTGTTTTCAACGGTGCGGTCGGTTTTCGGGTTTTGAATATGCAGATATTGTCTGTTTGCGGAATAGCCGTTGCGGCGGCGTTGATCTCGTTGCTTGTAAAACAGTATAAACCCGAATACGCCCCGGCGGTTGCGGCAGTGGCATCCGTTACCGTCTTGACCGCTGCTCTCAAGGCCGCGATCCCGGTTGCGGCAGAATATTTCGGAATCGCCGCCGAAACCGCGGGAGATATGAGCGCTTACGGTATTATGTTCAAGAGCCTCGGTATAACATACCTTACGGTATTTGCCGCCGACACCTGCCGTGACGCGGGTCAGAACTCACTTGCCGCCAAGGTCGAACTTGCAGGCAGACTGGCGGTAGTTGCCGCCGCACTTCCGCTTGTAAA
>CAKRVQ010000200.1 GCA_934408795.1 uncultured Eubacteriales bacterium | reverse complement strand
AACTTGTCATAAGTATACATCAGCTCGCATTGACCTACCGCCGCGGCTGCCTGCTTGCCGGGCATATCGTCAGGCCTCTTTTTGAGGTTCAGTTTGCCGACGCCCATTGCAATGGCGCCCGAGGACACGAGCACAATATCATTGCCTGCGTTCTTAATATCGCTGAGTGCTTTGCACAGATGCTCAACGCGGCGTATGTCAAGCATCCCCGTTTTGTGTGTGAGGGTTGATGTTCCCACCTTAACTACAATAACCATATATTACTCCGAATGTGTTTTACAAATGTATTATCCATCAGTCATTTATCAATGCTGACCTATGGTATCGGTTCATTTGCTTTCCTGTTTATCTGTTTATCTGCTTATCTCTATTCTTACTAATCGTTTTGCCGCTTCAATGAATTGAAGGACAGCTGCCGAAAAGGCAACTGTCCGACAACAAAACAACAATAACAACTGTAACGGATCTCGTCCCTTTGCAAACGATATGCAAGAGATTCCCGAAATGATCCGATAATAACCGCTGAAAGATCAGAATTCAATGACCTTTGAAATGTAATCTTTAAGCTCCGATACCGGAATTCTTTCCTGCTTCATGGAATCGCGGTCGCGAACGGTCACGCAGCCGTCGTTCTCACTGTCAAAGTCATATGTGATGCAAACGGGAGTTCCGATCTCATCCTGCCTTCTGTAGCGCTTGCCGATCGAACCGGCATCGTCATAGTCGACGGAGAAATACTTGGAGAGCTCTTCAAATATCTCGCCCGCTTTATCTGAGAGCTTTTTGCTGAGCGGAAGCACCGCGGCTTTGAAAGGAGCAAGAGCAGGGTGGAGATGCATAACAACGCGCACTTCACCGTTTTCGTCGGTCTCCTCATCATATGCGTCACAGAGAACGGCAAGCACACTTCTCTCAACACCGAGACTCGGCTCAATGACATAAGGAATGTAATGCTCTCCCGATTCCTGATCGAAGTAAGTAAGATCCTTGCCGGATGTATTCTGATGCTGGGTGAGGTCGTAATCGGTCCTGTCCGCAACGCCCCAAAGCTCGCCCCAGCCGAACGGGAAGAGGAACTCAAAGTCGGTTGTGGCTTTAGAGTAGAAGCAAAGCTCCTCGGGAGAATGATCGCGCAGGCGGATGTTCTCCTCCTTAAGACCTATGGAAAGCAACCAATTGCGGCAGAAGGAACGCCAGTAGTCAAACCATTCAAGATCGGTGCCGGGCTTGCAGAAGAATTCAAGCTCCATCTGTTCAAACTCGCGAACACGGAAAATGAAGTTTCCGGGAGTTATTTCGTTTCTGAAGGATTTACCTATCTGTCCTATACCGAAGGGCAGCTTTTTGCGGGCTGACCTTTGTACATTCGTGAAGTTTACGAAAATACCCTGAGCGGTCTCGGGGCGCAGATACACCGTATTCTTCGCATCCTCGGTCACGCCCTGGAATGTCTTGAACATCAGGTTGAACTGACGGATATCGGTAAAATTATGCTTTCCGCAGGTGGGGCAGAGGATGTTGTGCTCGTCAACAAACGCCTTGAGCTCATCCTGTGTAAAAGCGTCAATAGGCTTTGTAAGCTCAAAGGAATTCTCTTCGCACCAATCCTCAATAAGCTTATCTGCGCGGAAGCGCTCGTGGCATTCGCGGCAGTCCATAAGAGGATCCGAAAAGCCTTTCAGGTGACCGCTTGCGACCCAGGTCTGCGGGTTCATGAGAATGGCTGCATCGAGTCCGACATTGTACTTATTTTCCTGAACGAATTTTTTCCACCAGGCGCGCTTTACATTATTTTTGAGTTCGACTCCGAGCGGACCGTAGTCCCATGTGTTTGCAAGACCGCCGTAAATTTCTGAGCCTGCGAAGATGAATCCTCTGTTTTTGGCAAGATTTACGATCTTGTCCATCGTTTTTTCGGTGTTTTGCATTTTTACCCTCCGATATGTCTGTGCATTGAGCGATTTTTATGTTTTTTTGATGCAATCTATAATATTTTAATTATATAATATAGGGAAAATATGTCAAGCAAAAATTGAACATTTACGGTATTTTCGAGGGGGTTTTCGAGACTCTTTTTCTCAAAAAGAGGGTAACTGAGTACCAAAAACGGAAAATGCTCCTGATAAGCCGTCAATTATATCCGTAACCCGAAACGCTCCTCAGGAGTTCGGCAGTTCGTTTTCTTATTCCTCGGTGATCTTCGGACGAAATAAGCGGGTCATCCCGCAACAACTCGTTTGCAGCCGAAACGGCGTTCTTTAAGAGCGGCATATCTGCGGCAAGATCGGCGATCTTCATTTCGGGCAGACCGTGCTGACGGTTGCCGAGAAAGTCGCCGGGACCGCGGAGTTTGAGATCTTCGTCGGCGATCTTCATACCGTCGTTTGTCGTGCAGATGATCTTGAGTCTTTCGGGGATCGAGGCTTCGCTCTTCGATGTCATAAGAATACATGTCGACTCATAACCGCCCCTGCCGATACGCCCTCTCAGCTGATGCAACTGGGACAGACCGAAGCGCTCGGCATTCTCTATCAGCATTACGGTGGCATTGGGGACATCTATGCCCACTTCGATGACCGTTGTTGCAACAAGTACTTTTATCTCGCCTGCGGCAAAGGAATTCATCACTTTATCCTTATCGGCAGCCTTCATTTTTCCGTGAAGCATTCCGACCGCAATACCGTTCAGATCTTCGTTTGACACGCGGCTGAAGTACTCTTTGACCGAGGTAATATCGTTTTCATTTTCTTCGACTGCGGGGCAGACGATATAAGCCTGCCTGCCCTCGGCAACGCAGGATCTGATGAAGCCGAAAGCACGACTGCGGTATGATTCGGTGACGCAGACGGTCTTTATCTTCTTTCTTCCCGCCGGCAGTTCGTCAATTATGCTGACATCAAGGTCGCCGTAAATAACGAGCGCCATTGTTCGAGGGATCGGGGTCGCGGACATAAAGAGGGTATGTACATTATATCCCTTTTTGGTGAGCTTTGTGCGCTGCTCGACACCGAAACGGTGTTGCTCGTCGGTAACTATAAGTTCAAGTGATTTAAAAGTCACATCGTCCTCAAGCAGGGCATGAGTTCCGACCGCAACCGATATTTCGCCTTCGGCAAGCTTTGATTTGAGTGCTGTTTTTTCTTTTTTTGAGACCGATCCCGTAATG
>CAKRVQ010000199.1 GCA_934408795.1 uncultured Eubacteriales bacterium | reverse complement strand
ATCGTTTTCTGAACATCCTGAACTATCCTAATCGTGCGCTTCTCCTGAGTAGCATTTGAGACACTTGACATATCGCGCAGCGTCTTTTTTACAACGATCTCCATATCGGTGAGACTGTCCGAAGTCAGAAAATCATTCAAAATGCTTGAATATATCTGCGGCCGTTCCGCAAAGACCGACATTCGGTTCGAAATATCCATAAGGAATACCGTAAGGTCTATTTGCAGGGATAAAATGTTTTCCTTTGAAGCCACTCCGAGTGCGCCGATGCTTTGAAATTCTTTTTCGATCACAAGATCCATACTCTCAAAATCGTTTCGGTAAAGATAGGAATGGATCTGCTCTTTTGCCTGCTGCGAAAACTGAAGTCTCCTTGCGCTGCGCAGCCATAGATCGCTGAAAAAACACAGAAAGCTTTTGCCGAAGAAATGTCCCTGATCCAGGGCATCGCAAGCCTGCTGATAACTGTAAGCAATGTCGGGAATAATGTTGCTCGCCAATCCTATGCCGACAGAAATATTCTGCCGACATTCCTTTAATATGCGCTTCCTTGCGGCATCTAAAGTCTGCTCAAGCTTGTATTTAAAAGCATCGCCCGGCTCGTCGATCAAAAGCATAAAGGCTATCCTGCTTTGGTCTCGTACACAGGACCTGTTTATCGATATCTTTGATATCTCCTGATGTGTGATCGACTTGACGCGTATGGCAGTCTCCCATATGTTATATGCGGGAGAACGACCCGCGGCGGGAGTAAATGAGAGTACAAAGACGAGATAATACCGAGCGGTCTCCGAGGTGAGCTTTAAAAAGCTCATAAGAGAGTCGGTATCGTTCGGAAGATTGTGCCCCTCCAAAAGATTGTTGAAAAAGTGATCGCGAAGACGGGAATAATTGGTCTCGGTTCTTGAGACCGAGTACTGCTTTTCCGTAAACTGCTTGCTTTCAAGTTTCCGCTCAATAAGACGGTTGACCTTTTTTGGATCGGGCGGATACGAAATGAGAGAAACCGAATCGTCGATATGCGGCTCTATTTCGCCGATTGCGTCCGAACTGACCATAAGAATTATCTCGGTCGTGACACGGTCGATAGCCAGCAATTCCGACCACCCGAAGGGCGAGTCGTTCAAAGCATCAATATCGATCAGGACCGCGTCGGGCTGATGCGAGAGCAAAGCATTGTGAAAATCAAGCAGGTTTTCGGTCAAAACGACCGAGTGCTGCTTTGATATGACCTTTACCGCGTCTTCAATGTCGCTCCCGTTCTTTACCAATATGATGACCGTAACCCTCACCTCCCGAAGTCGTTTGTTACATTTATAATTATAGGGAAAATTGTGGAAATTGTCAAAAGAATTATGCTTAATAATAGTTATTTTTAGTTTGAATAGATATTTTGCCTTGTCGCGGTTTTTGCCGATTGATATAATGAAAATGCAATAAAAAGTATGTGTCGGAGCCTTCGAAATCACACGGAGCCGTTAAGACCCGCTCCCCGATCCCGCCGCCTTATTCTTTATATTGTTTACATTGCAGACTAATTAAATGCAGTATTTAACGGAGAGAAGATATGAATACTAAAAATCGTCTGATACGGATCGCTGCCGCAGTTGTTGCACTCATTATATTGTGTATAACGGCGGGCTGCGGCTCGGGAAAAAACGCGGACACATCGTCCCGGTCGCCGTCACAAACTCAATCGTCGCCGACATCGGGAGGAGATGAGACAGTCTCAATGATGAAAGACGGAAGCGGTGTCGCGGTCACTCAGCTTGAGACCCTTACGGAGAAGTCGCTCGGGCAGCTGAAGGATTCCGGAATCACCTTTGTAAAGGTCCATATTCCTTACCCTTTCGGTAATGACGGTTCATTGACGACCAATTACATAACCGCCAAAAGAGCGGTAAAGATGATAGCAAATGCGGGCCTTGAGCCTGTCTGTCAGTCCTTTACCCCGGGAGGCAACGCATATAACTCCGCCACCGGTAAGGTTGAATGGATGTCATACCTGCCGAATGTTTTCGAAAACTATGATGACGAATACTTCTATAAACTGCTCCGAAGCGGAACGGAATATATCGCTCGGGATCTGAAAGAATACGCCGATTGCTGGATTGTTTCAAATGAGCCCAACCTGACCGTTTTCACAGGACCGATGACATTTGAACAGATAGATAAATATATAACCACGTGCGCCGAGGGAATAAAGGCGGGCAACAAAAAAGCATATTGCGGAGTCAATATATTCGCTTCGGCAGATAAGAACCGAGCAATGCGGCTGATACCTATGCTTTATGACGATGACTCGGTGCTCGACTACTTGGGACTTGACTCCTATTTCGGCACTCTTGTTGAGGGAGGTGCCGAATCGTGGGACAAATATATAGACACTTATTACAATATCGCTGGCGTCCCGATAATGGTCTCGGAATTTTCATATTCATCGTATGTCTATGACGCCGACAAGCGTCAGAACGATTCAAGCGGACTTTCTTACAATAATGCGGTCTGCCGCGATAAGCGCTTTTCATTTGAATGGGACGGCAAGGAGCGCGGAGAAGAAACTCAGGCCGAGTATGCCGCAAAATGTCTTGAGATATTCAAAAAACATAAAGAAGTTATCGGCTGGTGCTGGTTTTCAAACATAGACAAGACCGGACCGTGTTGGGAATGCGGAGATGAAAATTGCCCGATGGAAAGCTCGTGGGGCTTGTTCCGCTCCGACGGAACGGCGAAACCCGTAACGGAAGTCTTCGCAAACAATAAATAACGGGAGAAACAGAGCACTTACGCCCCTCGCCGAGCGCGGAACAGGGTTGATGATATCAACATTAAGAGCAGCTTTGCGGGGCAGCGCCGCGATGCGCGCCGCAGGCGCGCATCAAACGGGCACGGTGCCGCCGCAGCCCGATGGTTCGGTAAATGGCCGCAGGAAAAGCGGATAAACCGAAGCCGCTTCCGTGCCCGTTTTGCGCCCTCCCGAGGGGAGGGCGCGCGGCGCTGCCCCACAGTCTCCGACCCTTAAATTCCCGAACCCTATCACCCGTAACGGTCCGCCGCACACCTATTCACCGGCAAAGCCGGCGTAATTTAACCCCTAAAATGAGAAGGGAATGAACCACATGACCCAACAGAACCAAATGATAGAAACAAGCCAAACGAATCAAAC
>CAKRVQ010000198.1 GCA_934408795.1 uncultured Eubacteriales bacterium | reverse complement strand
CGTCCGGACGGGTCGACAGTCTTATTCCGGAAACGGTTCCGTTTTTTACATACTTATACGCCGCATCCAGAAGCTCGTTCATATAGTCGGGTGATATTGCCGTAAAGCTGCCGCCGAAGAAAGCGATCTCTGTTTCGGCGGGATCGATCCCGCCGCTTTCAAGCGCCGTTGCGACGGCGTTATCGACATCGATCCCGTGCGGCAAGTTTTCGGTGCCGGTTATTGTATTCTGGTCACAGAAAGAGCACCTGTGACGGCAGCCGACATGAGGGACGAACAATGAGATATTAGCATGCCTCATGCCTTTTCGCCCATAAGTTCAAGCGCCTGCCTTGCCGCCTCCTGCTCAGCCGCCTTTTTTGTGTGACCCACTCCGGTCCCGATCACATTTGAATTGAGCCGCACCTCCACCGTGAACTTTTTATCGTGGTCGGGTCCCGACTCGCCTATTACCTTATATACTATCTGCTCTTCGGGGTTCTTCTGAATGATCTCCTGCAGCATGGTCTTATAATCATGCAGCACCTCGCCCGGCTGATGCATTGTTTTTAACAGGGGCACAACGAAGCGCAGAACATGCTTTTTCGCAGCCTCATATCCTCCGTCAAGGTATATTGCGGCAAGCACCGCTTCAAAAGCGTCGGCAAGTATCGACGGGCGCTCTTCGCCCTTGTTATGATGCTCTCCTTTGCCGAGTTTAAGGTATTTGCCCATACCTATGCTTCTCGAAAAGCCGCAGAGGGCATTTTCACAGACTACCGCCGCCCTCATTCTCGTGAGATCTCCCTCGGGCAGCTCCCTGTAATTCTTAAAGATATACTCGGCGACCACCAGTGAGAGCACCGAGTCGCCCAAAAATTCCAGTCTTTCGTTTGATCCGCCGCTTTCCTTTACCTCGTTTGCATATGACGAATGGGTAAGCGCCCGTTCAAGAAGCTCCCTGTCGTTGAAGGTATAATCTATGCTCTTTTCAAGCTCGGTTAACATAATACTTTTTGTTTCTCCGTTTCGAATACTTTTTATTGCACCGTTTCGGTTGCGGTCGATGTTACGCCGCATCGGTTGCGAGCTGCAGTCGCGGCTGCGTCTGCGGTTTCGGTTATTTGGTTTCCGCAACGCGGATCCGACGGCAGCCGGTGTCGATTCAGCCGCGTTCGGTTCGGTCGCGGTTGGTTCGGTCGCGGTTGGCTCAGCCGAGGTCCTCGGCGGTCTTTGCGGCGCCTTCTATTGAGGCGATGTCCGCCGCGGTCGCTTCGACTATATTGTTCTCGACCGCAAGCATTGCCTGCCTTATTGCGTTTGTTATCGCTTTGGCATTTGAGCTGCCGTGCGCCTTTATAACAACACTTTTAAGACCGAGCAGGGGTGCCCCGCCCACCTCGGAATAGTCAAAGGTCTTTTTAAGTCCCTTAAGCGGCTTCATCATCATCAGAGCAGCCAGTTTTGTTTTCAGATTTTGCTTAAAGAGTCCCTTGATTATGGAAAACAGAGTGAGCGAGACGCCCTCGTACATTTTAAGTGCGACATTGCCCGTGAAGCCGTCTGTCACCACGGCGTCCGCGCCGCCCTCGGGGACATCTCTTGCTTCGATATTTCCGCCGAAGTTTATGGGCGACGATTTCAAAAGAGGATAAGCGGCAAGGTGCAACTCGTCTCCTTTTGTATCCTCAACGCCTATATTGAGCAGTTTGACCACCGGGTTCTCGATCTTATGCACGCTCTTGAGGTAGACCGACGCCATTATACCGAACTGCTGCAGCATTTCGGGACGGCAATCGGCGTTTGCTCCGACATCCATAAGTAAAGTATGCCCGTTTTTTGTGGGAAGCATCGTTCCGAGGGCAGCTCTTTTTACGCCCTTCATACGCTTACATATAAATGTACCGCCCATTACGACGGCTCCCGTGCTGCCGGCGGACACAAATGCATCGGCGTTTCCGTCCGCACAGTATTTCATTCCGACCGCAAGGGATGAATTTTTACCCGATTTTATTATTTCGGAAGGCGGGGTGTGCATATCGAACACATCGGGAGCCTCGATGATATCGATACCCTCCAGCGATATGCCATTTTCCGCGGCACATTTTTTCAGGCGCTCACCGTCTCCGGAAAGGGCTACCGAAACACCGTAAAGCGCTTTGGCGTCAGCGGCTCCTTTTATATTGGAGAGAGGTGCGTTGTCGCCGCCGAACGCATCGATAACTATTTTCATTTGCAGTACCTTCCTTTTCTTTATTTGATAGGTGTACTTAAATTTTACTGCTTGATTATCTGCTTGTTTATTATATCTATCCGCTTGTTTTTTTATCTGCTTATTCACATACTCGTTTTTTCTGCCCGTTCTCCGTGTCTGCCTGTAAAGGCAGGGGCAGACGCGCAGCGCCGCGGCGCGCCGAAGGCGCGCAAAAAACGGGCGGCGGAGTCTGTTTTTTTTGCCGGGAACCTTGTATACCGCCTGCCGACGGGGTAAGCGAAAATGCGGCGCGCCCGTTTTTTACGCCATCGAACGATGGCGCGCGGCGCTGCGGCGGCAGCCTCGTGCCGTAAACAGGCAGCTTTTTCCGCCACGCTGCCCTGCGGTTTTTTCTTACACCGACAAAAAACTCTGCTCTGCACCGTTCGTCAAATTCCCGCCGCATCATACCATGCGAGTGAACGGGAGGCAAGCGCCTCATATCGCAACCGCTTATCCCTTATTTTTTCGGGAAGAGGCGGTAATATTCCGAAGTTGGCGCCCATCGGTTCGAATCGCGTCACGCTTTCGTCGCTTATGTATCCGCTGAGTGCACCGAGCATCGTAAAATCGGGCAGGTTGAGAGCGGTCTGTCCCGACATCCTCCTTGCGAGCGCGTTTCCGACGATTATTCCCGATGCCGCAGACTCCATATAGCCCTCCACACCGCTTATCTGACCGGCAAAGAAAACATCGGGGCGTTTGCGCACGGAAAAATCCGAATTGAGTAATTTCGGCGATCTTATAAAGGTATTGCGGTGCATAACACCGAATCGAACGATCTCGGCATTTTCAAGTCCGGGTATCATTGAAAAAACGCGGCTCTGTTCACCGAATTTAAGATTTGTCTGAAATCCCACAAGGTTATAAAGCGTGCCCGCCGAGTTCTCTTTTCTGAGTTGGACCGCCGCCCAGGGACGGTGACCCGTGTTGGGATCACGGAGTCCGACCGGCTTC
>CAKRVQ010000197.1 GCA_934408795.1 uncultured Eubacteriales bacterium | reverse complement strand
GTTTGATTCGTTTGGCTTGTTTCTATCATTTGGTTCTGTTGGGTCATGTGGTTCATTCCCTTCTCATTTTAGGGGTTGAAACGGCTGCATCTTTGTAAGACCTGCCGCTCAAGATTTATTCGATGAAGATATACAGATAGATGAATTGTGATGAATATACGGGCGAAGCCGCCGAAAGACGGCGGCTTCGGATCACTCTCGTTTGCTTAAGCTGACGAGAATCGAACCCTGCCGTCAGCTTACTCGGTTTTGCCTTGTTTGTCGTTGCTGCCGTTCTTGGCTGACTTTTTGACTGTCATCACGATAACGACCGCTCCCGCGGCAAGTACAACAACCGCTCCGCCTGCGACAAACCACACCCATGTGGGTATTTTGTTCTGCTTTTCGTTCTTTCTGATATTCACATTAAGGCTATTGCTTGATGTCGGCTTTTCCGAGCTTGTATCCTTGGTTATGCTGCTGCCGTCCGCATATGCGTATTTGAAATTGAGTCCGACAAAGGAATAGTTCATTCCGAGGTCATCATTATACCCTTGAATGAAGAAGGCTCTGCCGAGCAGGGAGATATCATCGGGATTCGCGGGGAAAAACTGTGAGTCTCCCTCTGCGAATTTATCGCCGTCGGCATATTCGCGGCTCATTATATAGTAAGTGGTATTTGCCTTGAGCACAACGGGGGTCTCAAGTTTCACATAAGTAAACTTGCCCGCTTCCCCGCCGGAAATATCAACGCTCGCTCCGACTACATCCTTACAGGTAGCAGCGTCAACAATCTTTACATTATGCACCTGTTTGTTACCGTCGACGCAAAGTCTGCCGAGTTCGGTGACGATGAGATCCTTAGAGCCCACGCCGATCTTACCGCCTATATAGCTATGATAATCGTTTCTGTAGTTAACGGTGGTAAAATCATCACCGAAGGCAACTGCGGTCTCGGACGGCTCTTCCGCAGACGGTGTATATGTGAACTTCATATCGAGTCCGACATATCCGCTGTTGGCAAATCTGACGGTCTTATAGGCACCGTCAGCATATTTTACATATCCGGCAGCGACCGCGGCGGAGGTTCCGTAGAAGTTATCGCAGCCGTCACTGTAACTGTCGCCGAGTCCCTCGTCGCTCAAAAGGTAATATGATGTATTTGCCTTGAGAGTCACGGGTGAGGAAAGTTTTCCGTAGATGAAGGTGTTCTGTGCGCCGCCTTCGACGGCAGTCTGAGCCAAAAGGTTTCCGTCGGTATCGACGAGCTTTACGGTATGCTTTTTCATAACCGCGTCATAGCAGTATCTTCCGAGCTCGGTGACCGATATATCGGAATCGCCGACATCGACTATGGTACCTGCAAAACCGCTTTGTACCTGTCCGCCGAAATCGCACTTTACGCAGAAGTGTTCAAGTCTTGTTACAAGGTTTGATTCCTTTTGTTCGGGCGCGGCAGATGCCGAAAGAGATCCCGCAAAGACTGCGGTCACAACGATAGCGGTCATCAGCAATGATGAAATTATTCTTTTCATATAGGGTCTCCTTAAAGGTACGGGCGGCGCCGACTTATGACATTGGCGTCTATTTATCGGCATCGCGCCCGTATTTGCAGATTGTGTATTTACCTGAGTGTGCTCGGCAATCGGATGAGCGGCACGCTCAGCGATTCGATGCGCAGAGCTTTTTGCCGACGACCGCCACTGCCGAAAGTGCCAGAACCGCAGTTACGACGAGCGGAAGCACCGAAGGTGCATTATCCGAGGTTGCTGCGGGAGGAGTGGCCGATGAGTCGCCGTATCTTATATCAAGTCCGACATAAGATCTGCCCAATCCCGTATCGGGGACTTCGGTGTAATCCGGAGCGATATAGAAGCAGCCGTAGATCTTGGGAGAGTCCCCGTCGAAAGCGACGCCGTTCGACACTTCGGTATAGAAGTAGTCGCCCATACCCGACATATCGCCGCCTGCGTGCTCTTCGCTGAGTATGTAGTATGTTTTTCCCGCTTTAAGGGTCACGGCAAAAGGCAGATCGGCGTAGGCAAACTTACCGACCTCTTTGCCTGCCATTGATACGGTCGTTGTTACAAGCACCTGCTTGGTCTCGGCATCGACGATGCGAAGGTTATGATCCTGGTTGTTGCCCTCAAACATCATTCGTCCGACCGAGCTTACGACCATATCCTTATTTCCGACCTTCATTGTCATACCGATATATGAACCGAAGTCGTTCCAGATACCCGCACCGTTGGCAGTCTCGATGCGCGAGCTCTTTACGAGGGTCCTCTCATTGTATGCGACATTGTTCTTATTGTCGTAGCTGACCTTCATTGTAACGCCGACCCAGTTATAGATATCTCTCTCGGGAACCTGGAAAGCGGCACCGTCATAGAAGCATCTGCCTGCCGGTTTGACGAAATCGGTCAGCGAGTCGACTCTCACGGTCTCTTTCCATGCTCCTGCAGTGACGGCAAGGACATAGTATTCTTTACCGTGGGTGAGGGTCACGGGGGTCTCAAGTTCGGCATAGAGAATCTGATCGGCGACACCAGTCGACGAATCGGTGGTTGCGGTCGCGACGAGGGCACCGTCCGCAGCGTCATAAACATTTATGGTGACATCGGTGTTGCCTGCGCAGAAATAATAGCCGAGGTGGGTCAGGCTGACATCGTATGCGCCTATTTTGTAAACACCGCCGACGAGCATGGTATCGCTGCGTTCTCCGCCGAGGTTTACAAGATTTCCCGCCGGAGTGCTGATGGTTGCTTCTCCGACCGTTCTGTCTGCTGCAGATGCGGGCAATGCCGCAAACGCCGTCAGAAGCAGAGCAAATGCGATTACTGTGCAAATGATTGTGGAAATGCGCTTTTTCATTTTTTCTTCCTCCTGTAATATTTGTGCCGTACGGGAATCAACACCACCGTCCCCCCCCGGTGTCGCGGCATCCCGAAGCCCTCCGAGTCTCTGTATTTCATAAGACGGGGTCTTCGGGTTGCGTTCGCGGCGGGCGCGGTGTTAATGCGCGGGGTCTGCCGTGATAAGGATAAACAGGTCCTCGGAATCAGTCGTTAATCCACTGCCAATATGTACGCAGACCGATTCCGTGATCGACATAAGTAGGATGTCCCTTTATATGCTCAGGCGGATCGAAGGCGTGCTCATAGGTATTTGATGCGATCATCCTGCCGCCCGAATCCGTGAGCATAAGGCGGACGGTA
>CAKRVQ010000196.1 GCA_934408795.1 uncultured Eubacteriales bacterium | reverse complement strand
CATCAGAACTGTCTTTATTATGCATTAACCCGACTGAGCAGGCAGCGCCGCCCACGCCGAAGGCGCGGCAAACGGGCATCGGTGTATTTTCGTTTTAAGAAAGTCCTGCTTTTTTCCGATAAGGCGCATTCTTTTATCACGCTTTTTTGTCCGTTTTGCGCCCTTTTTAATGGGCGCGCGGCGCTGCTGCGGGCGGGTTGGGCTTGCAAGCGAATAAGCGGCAGGGTTCGGACCAATCCCGCCGTTATTAATCAATCGAGCAGGTGCGTATTACTCTCGTCAGCTTATGGTTGAGCGTCTTTTCACTTTTAAGAGTTGTTTTGAATTTGATATTTTACTGTTGAGGTTAGGAGCGGGTCTTATGAAAATGGGTGAAATACTATCGGCACCGCCGATAATCAGAGACTTTCTCACGTATAGCAGCACCATTAAAGGAAAGTCCGAGCTTTCGGTAGAGGAATACTATCATGACCTTACAACATTCTTCAGGTACATACAGTCTACCCGCTTCCCTGCCCCGGACATTGCCTTTGAGGACACCGATATTTCATCCGTTGATGAAAACACCGTGAAGTCCGTCACTCTTTCGGATCTGCTTTCTTTTCTCGTCTTTTGCAAGGAAGAGCGCGGCAACAACGCCGTGACCCGTGCAAGGAAGGCTTCGACACTAAGGGTCTATTTCAGGTATTTGACCAACACAAGACATATTTTGGCCGAAAATCCTGCCGCTGAGCTTGATACTCCGAAAACAAAAAAAGCTTTGCCTAAATACTTGACGCTTGAGGAATCGAAAAAGCTTCTCAGTGTGGTCGACGGCGAGTACCGCGAGCGGGATTATTGTATTATAACCTTGTTTCTCAACTGCGGGATGAGGCTTTCCGAGTTATGCGCGCTGAACCTCAACTCGTTCGGCGACGACGGCACTATGACACTTCTCGGCAAAGGCAACAAGGAGCGTACCGTTTACATCAACGATGCCTGTGCTGCGGCGATAAACGAGTATTTGCCGACGCGACCGAGAAACGGTGTTCATTCTGCAGATAAAAACGCGTTGTTCTTGAGCAGGCTGAAGAGAAGGATCAGTCCGAAGACCGTTCAGCACATTGTTTATGATAATTTGAAAAAAGCAGGTCTTGAGGATCGCGGGTTATCGGTTCACAAGCTGAGGCACACCGCCGCGACTTTGATGTATCAGCACGGCAATGTAGACATAAGAATATTAAAGGACATACTCGGTCACGAGAATTTGGGCACAACTCAGATCTACACGCATATATCCGACACGCAGGTAAAAAAAGCGATGGATGCGAATCCTCTCGCGGAGATAAAAAGTAAGCCGTGAATTTGCAAAGAAAATGTTAAAAATCAATAAATCGATGAAGATTGTACATTTTCGACTTGACAGTTCGGCGCTTTAATGCTACAATACACTAAACCGAAACGAAAGGAGAAGGTCTTATGAAGATCCGTGCTTTTATGTATAGCTTTATGATGTACATGTGCCGCATGTGCAGCTTTTGTCGTGCCCATTCTTCAAAAAGACTTTCTTACTGTTTTAATTAACGGATAAAGCTTTAAGGCGGGAAGTTTTTTTGAACTTCCCGCTTATTTTGTTTTATCGGAGGTTAACGGTTATGCGTTTTTTCGAGATCATCATTACGGCGAATATCAACAATAAGCGAATGTGTCATTCGTTGAACAAGTTTTAATAGCATACATAAAAACACAACAAAAAAGAGGTCAACGATCATGAAGAAAATTATTTCAGTAATACTTACACTTGCACTTGTTATCGGCGTTTGCGGTGTGTTTGCGGGTTGCGCAGGCAGTTCTTCGTCCGTTACAATTGCCGTTCCGAATGATACCACCAATGAAGCGAGAGCGCTTCTCCTCCTTGAAGCTCAGGGAATAATCAAGCTCAAAGAAGGAGCGGGAATCACCGCCACGATCCGCGACATTGCCGAGAATCCGAAGAACATCAAGTTCGAAGAGATAGAAGCGGCACAGATCCCGAATTACCTTAAGGATTATGATTACGCGATAATCAATTCCAATTATGCGATCGCTGCAGGTCTTAATCCTCTTAACGATTCTCTTCTTATCGAAGGTGCGTATTCCAATTACAGCAATATAGTTGCGGTCAAGTCGGAAAATGAGAATACAGATAAGATCAAGGCACTTGTTGCCGCTCTTCAGAGCAAGAAGGTTGCGGATTTTATAGCAAGTGAATACAAGGGAAATATTCTCAGCGTTGTTGAAAATCCCGGCGACGGATTTGATGCATCTGTCAATTATGATGCACTCAAAGGCACCGAAATAAAGGTCGGCGCCTCCCCTGCCCCTCATGCCGAGATACTCAAAGCAGCAAAGAAAATCCTTGCAGAAAAGGATATCACTCTCACTATAGTTGAATACACCGATTATGTCATTCCCAACAATGCGGTTGAAGACGGCGATATCGATGCAAACTACTTCCAGCACAAGCCCTATCTTGATGATTTCAATGCCAATCAGGGTACGCACATTGTATCGGTAGCGGCGATCCATGTTGAGCCGATGGGTGTTTACGGCGGCAAGCAGACCACTGTTGACGCCATCGTTGACGGTGCAAAGTCGAAATAAGTAAACCAGGAATAACGCCGGTTGCCGAGCAGCCGGCGTATTTCGCGTTACGGGGTGGTATTGAGTAATGATTCAGCTTATCGGAATTTCCAAGACATTTACGGGTGCGGACGGAAGTGTTGATGCTCTGAAAAATGTCAATCTTACGATAAACGACGGTGATATTTTCGGCATAATCGGTATGAGCGGTGCGGGAAAAAGCACCCTTGTAAGATGTGTAAATATGCTTGAAAAGCCGACCGAGGGAACCGTTTTGATCGACGGTAAGGACATCGGCGCCATGTCGGCTAAAGAGCTCAGAGACATCCGCCGCAAGGTCACCATGATATTTCAGGGATTCAATCTTTTGATGCAGCGTAACTGTCTTGACAACATCTGTCTTCCTCTTGAGTTTGCCGGTGTTCCGAAAAAAAAGGCCAGACTCCGTGCCGAAGAGCTCCTTGAAACGGTAGGTCTTCCCGATAAAGCGAAGGCATACCCTTCTCAGCTTTCCGGTGGTCAGAAGCAGAGGATCGCCATAGCGAGGGCGCTTGCAACCGATCCCGAGATATTGCTTTGCGATGAAGCGACAAGTGCGCTTGATCCCAAGACGACGC
>CAKRVQ010000195.1 GCA_934408795.1 uncultured Eubacteriales bacterium | reverse complement strand
GGTGCACACTGTGGCATTATATACATTACCGTTCTCATCCTTGATTCCGGGCACGGGCATCATTCCCCAGAGTCCGTCAATTTCGGGAGCAAAGACCGACATCTGGTTATATGCGCTGAACTCGGTTATTGCCAAAGGCATCTCTCCGGAACGGAAACGGTTTGAGAAGTCGAACGAAAGCGGCAGGCCGTAGTCCGTGTAAAGGGATGTCATATGCTGGAACGCCTTGAGTGCCTCTTGTGATGAAAGTGCGGAAGCGGTGTTGTCGTCGTTATAGAACTTTCCGCCGTACTGCTCAAGAAGCATTGCATACGATTTAACGGTGGTCGTCATACCGAATTCGAAGTAATTCATTTCAAGCTCGGGAAGTACCTTTTGCAGCAGGCTGTCCCAAGTGGTGAGGTCTTCTTCGCCTATTCCGAGATCGGTAAGTATATCCTTACGGTAGAACATCATCGGATAGACCATGGTCTCAGGTATTGCGTAAAGTCCGCCGTCAAGTCTGAACGGAACAAGTGCGCTCTCATAGAATCTTGAGGTCACTTCTTCTATTCCCTCAAACTCGGAGACATCCACGACCGCATTACGGAGCGCGTAGTTGACCGGGGAGGTCTCATCCATTCCTATATAAACATCGGGTCCTATTCCGGCAAGCGTAGCAGGGAGAAGTGCTCCCGCATTGACAAGCTGGATATTTGCTGAGATCCCCTTCTCCGGTGTAAAGGTATCGTTTGCCATCTGACGGATGATATCAGCCTGATCACGGCCGGTCGCTATCCAGACGGTGATCTCTTTATCGGCATCGTTTTCAAGGTTGCCGACGGTCGAATAATCCATCATAAAGGAATTAAAGAATTGTTTTATATAATACCAAACGACCGCGAAGAAATTCTTTTCCTTTGCAGGCAGTTCGGTCGACGAATTGGAAAGCTGGATATAGTCAATGGCAAGCGGCTGCGAGCGCGCGTCGTTTATCCAAGTTCCGAGTGAAGTTATATTGGTTTTAAAGGTGCTGAAGCGTTTTGCTATGGTCTTGTGTTCATCCGCCATACTCTCAAGCTGAGTATAAAGTCTTTTGAACACTGCGGTGCTCTGACCGCCGCCCGCGGTGATTATTTCCACCCTCTTTTCAAGATCTTTAAGAACGGTTATCATTCTTGTGATCTCTTCAAGGGTTCCGGGAATAAGCTTATCGAACTCGTAGTCGCGTTCGGTATCGGGGCTTGAACCGGTGACCATAAGAATATTACGGTATATTCCGTTAAGATCGGAAAGCGCAACATTGACATCCGAAAGGACATCACTGTAATTTCCGAGGTTTGCTTCAAGTCGGATAGTATGCTTTCCCGCGGTAAAATGGAATTTGTACGGATTGCCGTCACTGTCACCGAGAGCTGCAACCTGCCATCCGCTTGCGTAATTGAATATAATGCGTTTTGCCTCTGTAAAAGGCACTTCTCCGTCTATGTAAAATGCACGCGAAGATACATCGTTCGCCTTTTCGGACTGTTTGAACCTCAGTACCACGGTATAGAGTCCGTCCTCAGGCACATCTATATCCCACTCGACCCACTGACCTGCCGATGACCAGTTTTCGCCGCCTATGCAGTTATAGACGACATTGAAGCTGTCGCTGGGGTAGGTCATCGGAGAAGCTCTGTCGTTCATAATGGTTATGCTCTTGTCCGACTTTGCCCTGATCTTCTCGGCCTGGATAACTTCCAAAGGCTTTGACGCATCCTTGTAACCGAGTTTTTCATACTCTGCGAGGACCTCTGCATAGGTCTTTTCCGCAGAAGGCGATGTAAAGCGGATCGCTCCGATCGCGAAGCTGTTTTTAAACACCTCAAAGGAGAGCTCATGCTCTCCTGCGGTAAGATAGAATCTGTAGGGCTCCTGTGAAAAACCGCTTATATCCGAGAGGTACCTAGTCTGCCATTCCGCACTTTCACTTGCGGAAGGCCTTATCTCATTTCCCTGTGTATCTATTCGAATCTCTCCGCTGTCAAGCCACACTCTCTTAAGGCTTACGGATTCCGCCTCACTGAAGGGATAATATCCGTCGATACCCACGGCAAACTTTGCGTTTGTCGTGACACCGGGTACTACATAGTAGTCTATCTCGATATTGTAAGCTCCCGACACGGGAACATTAACCTTCCAGGTAACCTTAGAGCCCTCTTCGGCGAGCAGACCTTTTCTGCCCGAAAAGGTCTCGACCTTTGCACCGGAATCGGCGGTAACCGTTGAAAACGCGTCGAAATCGAAGCCCTTTTCGGCATCGGGAAGAACTTCGTCCGACTTTTTATAGTCACTGTAGCTTATATTTGAAACATACTCAAATGCCTCAAGGCTTCCCATTTCCTTTTTCACGGTCGCGGTGTTACCGTCCGCAAAACACGGCAAGACTCCCGCCGCGATTACTGTCGCGCCGAGAGCAACTGCCGAAAATGCTCTGAGTGTTTTCCTGAAGATATTCATTTAAAACCTCCGTGAGTTGCCTGTATCACCGTGTGATCGTAACACATTACGGATACATTTGTCAAAATATATAAACAATATTGTGCATTGTACAATCGTGATATAAATTTTAACACCTTTTGAACAAAATATCAATACTTTTTTATGTATAATAACAAATTTATTTACAGTATTCTACATAAATTTTGCCATTACCGAAAGGTACAAATGCATATGCATCCGTCCAGGTCGCACCCTTGGTCAAATCGGGGCTGAAAAAGTCTTCCCAACCGAGGGTGCCCTTGAAAGTATCGGGTCCCACGAAATAGTTCTGACCCTTAAGGTGATGATGCGGTCCGAGCAGGTTACGGTTATGTCCCTTCACGGTGATCACAACATCGTTGGAGCCCGTCTTCAAGAGCTCGGTAAGCTCAAGTCTTTGCCCCTGAGTGAGAAGGAATCCCGCAAACTCGCCGTTAACGGTTACTGAGGCAAGAGTGCCATTCAGCTCATTAAAGGATGCATATACCCTTCCGCCGTTGTATTCAACGGTACCGCGAAGTTCGGCATTGCCTCTGTAGAACCAAAGATTCTGACAGGTAAGCTCGCCCGGGTGCTTCGGTGAAGCATCGGCAAGAACGAAGTCACCGGCGTTGTCGTTCGTGTCCGTGGTCCCGCCCAGGCGCTCGAATGAGTTGTCGCCGTTTGTCGTGGGTGTCGTGAAGCCGGTCCCCTCGCGGCAGGGACTCGCCGGTGAGCCGACGCCGTCCC
>CAKRVQ010000194.1 GCA_934408795.1 uncultured Eubacteriales bacterium | reverse complement strand
GTGCAAGGAGCGGGTCATAAGAAAACAACATAACGGCATAGCCGATCAGAGCCACGCCCGTATCAAAGACCTCGGTCGTGAATTTTCGCATACCCTCGGCGCAGTCATCAACATCGTAAATTGCTTTTGTCATCAGCTCTCCCGCGCCGTCCCGCTCAAGAGAAGCTCTGCTCTCACGCACGAGATTTGCATAAAGGATGCCCTTCATTCGGCGGTTTATGTTATTGGCAAAACGGCGGACATAAAAGCGTTTGACAAACCTCGCAGCCTGCACCATAAGCGTGACGGCAAGGTACGCAGTCACAAGTATCGCCATAGACCTTCCGCTTCTGCTGCCGCCGAGTATATCGGCAAGGCACTGAACCAGCTTTCCTTCAAACCAAGGAGCGGCGAGCAGCCCCACATTGTAAATCATTCCCGAGACGGTCACAAGTGCCAAAGGTAACCGTTCCGCGCGGAAATATGACATTATCCTGTCGGGACAAAAATCGT
Organism: uncultured Eubacteriales bacterium; assembly: GCA_934408795.1. Lineage (GTDB taxonomy): Bacteria > Bacillota > Clostridia > Oscillospirales > Acutalibacteraceae > RGIG7384. Next base: position 2,762 of record CAKRVQ010000194.1, on the reverse strand, counting down.
TTTTCTTTTCTTTCACCGCTGCCCCTTTCTTCATCCTTATCCTCACCCCACCGTCGCCTCACTCTTATCTGCCGCCCCTAAAATGCGGGAATCCCGCACGGCTCTCGGTCTTTGACGCGACATACAGTTTATTTAATAATTCAGCAAATACCTTTGCTTCTTCCTCGGTCAGTGAGGAGGTAAGGTATTCGTAGAACGCCCCCTCTATCTCCGCTTTTGAGGATCTCATTGCCTCTGCTTTTTCGGTGGGATAAAGCAGCTGACTGCGTCGGTCGCTCGGATCATCCTTTCGTACAAGGAATCCCTTTTCCTCAAGATTTTTCGTCCTTCTTGCAATAGCTGCTTTGTCTGCGTGCAGCTGCTCCGCGAGTTTCGCCTGTGTACATCCGGGATCGTGCCGCAAAGCGTGTATCAGATCTATCTCTGCCGTGCCGACCCCCTCTTCCCTCAATGAGAACAAGACAAGTTTTTCAGCCTCTCTTGCAATTTTGGTGATCTTCCGTTCGGTAATATCCATATGTGTCCCTCCGTACTTTATCTGTCATTTGTCAGTACACAGTTGTGAATACTCGGTTATGCATACTCAATTCTGTATACTCAATTGTGTATACTCGCCCGAACTTAGTTAGTTGTACCTACATCGTTGTACATACAACTATTATACGCCGTAACGATCGTTTGTCAAGAGCCCGATAGATATGACGGCGGATATGATGATAAAAAACCGCCTCTTTCAAAGGCAGCCGTTTTCCGATCGGTTTTTCCGCCTTTAGACGCACAAAAGCCGCCCCTCCGTCACTTTCGGCGACGGAGGGGCGGCGCGGTCGATTTATATTTAATGCCGCTTTTTCGATCGGATCACTTTGATCACTGAGCAAAGAGAAAGGGTTTTCTTTCATCACGACAGGTGACCTTATGATCGCTTTTTACTCTATAAGTCCGCTTTCTTTAAACAGGATCTCAATATCCGTTCCCTTGACCTTTTTAAGCACGACCTTCAAAAGCTCTTTTTCGGCAAATGAGAGCTTAGCTTCACTGATCGGCTTTTTGTCGATCGCATAGTAGCAGGCGCGAAGGATCTCGCGCACATCATACTTGCTGCCCCAGACCTCGGGCACTCCGCGGTCGATGTCAAGCAGGGTGTAGACCGACTCCATACCGGTGCGCATGGAATACTCGGTGGTGAAGATGGTGTCGCGCGGCGTCTCGGCAAACTGACCGATGAACGCAAAGTTCACGGCGCCGTCGGGCACGACTTTCGGACGGTCGGATTCCTTGCGGGGCTGGAAGAATGCGTTGATATACGGCATAAAGCAGGTCGTGGTGTTGCAGGAATTATGCGCAAGTTCGTCTATCCTCTCGGTCGGTACGCCGATGTGATACAACCACTCACGGCAGACCTCCTCACCGGTGCAGTCGCGCATTGCCTTTTTTACATAGTTACCCTCTTTATTTGTGTTGAGGGAGTACAACCACACAAGCACGGTGTCCTTATCCTGCGATCTGAACTGAGGCTGACGGTTGATGGTCCATGAGAGGTACCAGTTGTCGTTACTGTCCTTAACAGTAACGATACCGCCCGTCGTGACCTTGCCCGAACGCGGATCGCGCTTGCAGATATCCATAATGTGCTTTATCACTTCTTCATCGGAGGTGGCGACAGTGGCACTCATCCAGTTCGTGGCGTCAACATCGCTGCAGAAGTTATCGGGATCACCGTATTCGCCGTGCTCTGCCTGAGCCGCAATGGCCTTCCACATATCCCACGACTCACCCTTGCCGTTTTCAATGCCGGACAGGTCGGGCGCATGGGTCTGGTCGCCGTAGCAGGAGGTGTCGGTGCAGCAGCCGTTCGTGATGAACACGAGATCGTCCTCGATCAGGTCGATGGTCTGCTCCCTGCCGTCCTTGACATATACTATCTGACGGGCGATTTTTTTATCTCCCACCGTCTCAATGATGACATTTTTCACATCCATACCGTACTCAATGCGTACACCGTGAGATTCAAGGTACTTTACGAGCGGCAGAATCATGCTCTCATACTGATTGTACTTGGTGAAGCGCAGGGCGCTGAAATCCGGCAAGCCGTCAATGTGATGGACATATCTGCAGAGGTAACGCTTCATCTCAAGGGCACTCGACCAACGCTGGAACGCGAACATCGTCTGCCAGTAAAGCCAGAAATTGGTGCTCCAGAAGGATTCGAGCAGGACATCGGATATCTTCTTATCTTCAAGCTCCTTTTCAGGCGTCAAAAACAACTTGGACAGAGCCATTGCGGACTCCTTATCCAGCTTGAACTGCCTATCCGTATGAGCATCCTCACCGCGGTTTACGGTCGCGCGGCAGAGCGAGTAGTTGGGATCATGCTTGTTGAGCCAATAGTATTCATCCAAAACAGACACGCCCGGAGTCTCGATCGACGGAACATCGCGGAAGGTGTCCCACATGACCTCGAAATGGTTGTCCATCTCACGACCGCCTCTCATAAAGAAGCCCTTGGTGACATCCTTTCTGCCGTCGCAGCTGCCGCCGGCAAGCTCCAGCTTTTCAAGCAGATGAATGTGCTCGCCCTTCATTTGTCCGTCACGGACAAGATAAAAAGCAGCCGTCAGTCCCGCAAGACCGGTGCCGATGATATAAGCCGATTTTTTATCCACATCCTTCGGCTTTTCGGGATGAGCGAAAGATTCATAAGTTCCTGCTGAGTAATACATAATGAAAACCTCCTGCGTTTTTCTTCTGACAAGCGGAAATAG
>CAKRVQ010000193.1 GCA_934408795.1 uncultured Eubacteriales bacterium | reverse complement strand
AGCTTGAACCGATACTGAAGGAGACCTACGGGTGCATCGTGTATCAGGAACAGGTAATGCTCATATTCCGAAAGCTTGCGGGATACAGTCTCGGCAGGGCGGATATAGTGCGGCGCGCCATGTCAAAGAAAAAACACGATGTTATGGCACGCGAAAGAAACGCCTTCATTTTCGGCGACGACGGCGAGAACGGCTGCGTCGGCTGCATAAAAAACGGAATACCCGAGAAAAAAGCGGAAAAAATATTTGATGAGATGTATGCCTTCAGCTCATATGCATTCAATAAATCCCACGCGGCGGCGTATTCTGTCGTCTCATACCGTACCGCATACCTGAAAAGACATTACCCCGAAGAATACATCGCGGCACTTCTCACAAGCGTGCTCGACAGCGGAACAAAGGTAAACGAATATATCGCCGAGGGCGCAAGACTCGGTATCGCCCTTCTCCCGCCGTCCGTAAACGAGAGCAAATCGGGCTTTACCGCCACGGATAAAGGTATAAGATTCGGCTTGCTCGGTATCAGAAACCTCGGCTCGGGTCTTATATCCGAGATGATACGCGAGCGTGAAAAAAGACCGTTTTCGTCAATGCCGGATTTCTGTGAAAGAATGGCAGGTCCTCAGTTTAACCGCAGGGCACTTGAAAGTCTTATAAAAAGCGGAGCACTTGACGGACTCGGCGCAAACCGCCGCCAAATGCTTCAGTCGGCAGACGCGGCAATGAAAAACGCCGATGCAAAGCGGCGGAAAAACGAATCGGGTCAGCTTGATCTTTTCGGAAATACCGACGGCGGCACGACCGAGGAACTGCAGCTTCCCGACACACCCGAGCTTCCGCGCTGGGAGCTGCTGCGCTTTGAAAAGGAAACGACGGGCATATATATTTCGGGTCATCCGGTTCAGGAATATGAGAACTACGCAAGGTCGGTAAGGGCGGTAAAGACTGCGGAAATTTCTGCTGACGAAAACGGCTCTGCGCTTGACGGCAAGGCGGTGACGGTGGTCGGAATAGTGACCTCATTCCGCAAAAAAGCGACAAAAAGCGGATCGACCATAGGACTGGCAACCCTTGAAGACCGATACGGGGATGTTAACCTCATACTCTTTTCCAAAGCCGTGGAGGCTTTTTCGGACGCTGCCGAGTCTGGTAAGATCATAAGAGCGGACGGCAAGGTCAGCGTGAGAGAACAGGGCGATGCAAGAGTGGCAGAGATCATAGCGGATCGCATCACCGAGCTCGGAGAGAAGGAAAAGAATATGACCGAGCGTGAGGCGGAAGAAGCAAGGGAAGCCGCCTTCAGGCATTCGGTCGGCAGGGATGCCGGAAACGGCAGCCCCTCAGCCCGAGCCGGTTCCGAAAGATCGGGCAAGCCCGCTTCTCCTGTTGTGGGAGATCAAAAAAACGCAGGCAAAAAGCGCTTTGAGGCGGGGCTTTATGTGCGCGTGAATTCGGAAAGCAGTCCCGAATGCGAAGATGCTCTCGAAATGATGTCGCACTATCCGGGCGATTTTCCGGTCAGACTGGTCGTGAACGATCGCGGAGGAACATTCAACTGCCCTAACGGTCTTAAGGTCAAACCCTCGCCCGAACTTATCGACAGATTGACGATTCTGCTCGGTGAAAAAAATGTTAAATTAGTAACGAACAACTATTGACATACTGATAAAAAGAATATATATTTATTAGTAACTACGATTTTTAACGCGATTCGACCGTACAGGGCGCGCTTTACCCCGATTTTTATCGAAAATGTCCGAAAATTTGCCCCGAAACGTTGGAAAACCGTCCGAAAAGAGGTAGTTTGTCTGCATCCGAAACAGGCAGACGAAATCACACAAAAGCGTGTAAAACGATATCGCAGAATGTCGGAAACGGTAATTATTTATCACAAAGTGGTGTTGTATATGGAAAACAAGGTAAAATCAATAGGAATTCTCACAAGCGGGGGAGACGCTCCGGGAATGAACGCCGCTATCCGTGCGGTCGTGAGAACGGCAATTTCGCGCGGCGTAAAGGTATACGGAGTTATGCGCGGATACAACGGTCTTATTGACGGTGATGTCGTTGAAATGAATTTAAGAAGCGTTTCGGATATAATTCACAGAGGCGGAACTATCCTTTATACCGCAAGAAGTCCGTTATTCAAAACCGAAGAGGGACAGAAACTTGCGGTTGAGAACTGCCGTAAATTCGGAATTGAAGGCATTGCGGTCATAGGCGGAGACGGTTCTTTCCGCGGTGCTGCGGATCTGACTTCGCGAGGAATAAACTGCGTCGGTTTGCCCGGCACGATCGACAATGATATCTCTGCGACCGAGTACACGATCGGCTTTGATACCGCAATGAATACCGCGACAGAAATGGTCGATAAACTGCGCGACACCACCCAATCTCATGACCGTTGCTCGGTAGTCGAGGTCATGGGAAGAAAAGCGGGATATCTCGCTCTGCAGACCGGTATCGCGGTCGGCGCCACCTCAATAATAGTGCCCGAGGTCCCGTATGATTTTGAGAAGGATATCATATCCAAGATCAGGGATACCCAGGCGGCGGGAAAGAAGCACTTCATTATCGTTGTCGCCGAGGGTGTAGGTCATGTAAACGAGCTTGCCGAAAGAATAGAAGAGGCAACGGGAATTGAATCGAGAGCGACTATCCTCGGCCATGTCCAGAGAGGCGGAAGCCCCACGGTCCGCGACCGAGAGACCGCGAGCCGTATGGGATATCATGCGGCAAATCTCCTTTGCGACGGAATCGGCAACAGGATCGTTTCGATGCGCGGCGGCAAGATCGTGGACGACGATATCTACGAGGCGCTTGCGATGAAAAAAGAGTTCGACTACGAAGGATATAAGATAGCAAACACAATATCTATCTGACACAACAAGTGCAGAAAAACGGGGCTGCCCGTCACCGCGCGTAAAGTGCGGCGGTGGGCAGCCCGTTTGTTTTTTCGATCGCTTTATGCTCCCGTAAGACCGTGCTGCGTTTTTAATAAGCGCACCCGTCGGGAAAATATTAAGTAATTTCAGCGGGGACATACACCCGATTGACACCGCCGCCGTAAAATGATGTTGAGAAAGGCGGTGCGGTATGTACAGAGGAAGGTCACCCAGAGGCGCATTTGCAGTTGCATTCGGCTTCGGCCTTATCGTGGCGTCCTGTTGTTCAAGCAGTGCCGTCATATTCATTCTTGCCCTGATGGTGATAATTTTGGGGCTGACCTGTGCCAGACACAGTTAGGGGGATAATGTATGAAGGTAGTTGTCGTAAA
>CAKRVQ010000192.1 GCA_934408795.1 uncultured Eubacteriales bacterium | reverse complement strand
GTCTCCCGTATATCATCTCAGCCGTCGGTGTGCACAGTTCACGCACAACAGAGGACAAACCGAAACGCCCGTTTGCCGCGCGCTTCGCGCGCGGCGCGGCGCCGCCCCGTGCTCCCGCCCTCTCCCTGCACCCTTTCGGTCCGCACTCTTTGAGGCCTGCACTCTTTGAGCCTGCACGCGGAGTAGGTATCTTTGAACTGATTCCTCTAAACCCGCATCGCCCTGAGCCGCATCTCACTGAGCCGCACCCGTCCGCCGACTTTTTTTGTCCGTGCACATGATCGCGCACCTGACCGACCGCCTGCCGAATCCACACCTCCGCATGCCTGCGGGTGAGTCGGTCCCGCTTTTTCGCCTCCCTGCCCTTGCGGTCTTATTTTTTCTTTATTTTCGGCTCTTTCGATGCCCTCGTCTTGATCTCTCCGCCGTCAGCCCCTTATTTTGTCAATGGCGTTTTTTTCGAGACGCGACACCTGCGCCTGACTGATGCCTATCTCCTTTGAGACCTCCATTTGCGTTCTGCCGTCGATGAACCTGAGCTGCAATATTCGCTTTTCGCGCTCTCCGAGTTCGCTTACCGCCTGCCTGAAGGATATTTCTTCAAGCCAGTTTCTGTCGTCGTTTTTATCTCCTATCTGGTCAAGCACATATATCGTATCGCCGCCGTCGGAATAAACAGGCTCCTGAAGCGATATCGGTTCGACAATGCTTTCAAGCGCGGTGACCACATCGACGCGGTCAATGCCGAGCTCCTTGGCTATTTCTTCGACCGTCGGCTCACGACCGAGTCGGTTGAGCAGCTGCTCCTTGGCCTTCATTGCACGGTAGGCGGTATCCTTGATTGACCGACTCACCCTCATGGGACTGTTGTCCCTTAAATACCGCCTGATCTCTCCGATTATCATCGGGACCGCGTAGGTCGAGAACCGCACATTCTGATTGATATCAAAGTTGTCGATCGATTTTATAAGACCGATGCAGCCTATCTGGAACAGATCGTCAAGATTTTCGCCGCGCCCCGTAAAGCGCTGGATCACGCTGAGCACCAGTCGCAGATTGCCGTTGATAAGCTGCTCTCTGGCAGAGCGGTCGCCCGCCTTGACCGCCTTTAAAAGGCGCTCCTTTTCCGCCTCCTTCATAACCGGAAGCTTTGATGTGTCGACTCCGCATATAACAACCTTATTATACATTTACCAACCACCCGTCTTTGTTTTTCAGAGAAAATTATTGACGGGTAAAACTGATACTAATCGCGGTGTCGGTGTTTTTTAGTTGAAACGGTAAAAATCGGGTAGGCTGACGGGAATTGAACCCTGCTATCCGTCGGCGAAGCCGACACCTTACTTTTTCACGGTTAACTATAACTTATTACTTCCGCCTTGCGCGGCAGTGCACGGAACCCCCGTGCCCGCACCTTGCGCAGGCGCAAAAAACAAAGGGCAAACCGCGACTCTACTCACGGTAGAGTACAAAAAATGCCGCCCGTCGGCGCGCGAAGGGTGCGCGGCGGCGGGCGGCGGGTGCGCACTCGGCAATAAATATTGCCATTTTCCCTCATCAGCCCGCAAGCAAAAAACACGCCGGCGGTCTTGTCCCCTGCTCCCACCCGTAGCCAAAATCGCAAATTCGACAAATTTCGACACGGGTGTAATTTTTAAGTTTTGGTTTTGCTACCGTACCGAGCGTTGGTCATATTCGTTCTGTGCGCCCGCGCAAGGTGCGGGCGCGAATAAACGGCTGCTTTGGGTTTGCACCGCTAATGTCTAAATACGCAAACGCCGCCCGCGACGACTGCCGCGGGCGTGCACAGACATGAGTAAAAGGGCACCGCCCGTCGGCGCGCGCAGGGTGCGCGGCGGTGGGCGGCGAATGAAAATTTTCAGAGTCGGGCTGACGATTACATATGTCCGTCGGCGGAGCCGACACCTTACCTCTTCACTATGCACTTTTACTTATTACTTTCGCCTTGCGCATCGGTGGGCGGCCGAGCTGACAGGACCCTCTTGAAGCAGCAGTCCGACCGTTAACAAAGCAAAGCGATGCGCCCCTCCGCGCAAGGCGGAGGGGCGCATCGTCATCTTTATTTTTGTCGGCTTTTCCCTTGCTTTTTTACAAGCGCGAAAGTTTCCGCACCGTTTCAGGAAAACAAAAGCAGAGAAGCCACGCCGAAATAAATAAGCAGCGACAGGACATCGACGATCGTTGTTATAAACGGACTAGCCATTACCGCCGGATCAAAGCCCGCTTTTTTCGCGAGCAGCGGCATAGTGCAGCCCACCAGCTTAGCCACTATAACGGTTGCGGCAAGAGTTACGCAGATGACCGCCATTGCCGCAATATCGTTTACGCTGCGGAATATGAGGTGGTCAACCAGCCATATCTTCAAAAAGCAGACTGCCGCAAGCGAAACGCTGCACAGTACCGAAACGCGCAGCTCTTTCCATATTACGCGTAATGTATCCTTAAATTCGATGTCGCCGAGTGAAATGGCGCGTATAACGGTGACCGATGCCTGACTTCCCGAATTTCCGCCGGTGTCCATAAGCATCGGTATAAAGCCGATAAGGGCAGGGAAGAGCGCAAGCTTTTCTTCGAATCCCGATATTATCATTCCGGTAAAGGTCGCGCTCACCATCAAAAGCATAAGCCAGGGGATCCTCGAAAAGAAGATCGTGAACACGCCGAGCTTTAGATACGGCTTGTCGACAGGCGTGATAGCCGCCATTTTTTCGATATCTTCGGTGCTCTCGTCCTTCATGACATCCATAGCGTCATCGAAGGTCACTATTCCGACAAGTCTGGTCTCTCCGTCGACCACCGGAATGGCGAGAAATCCGTATTTATTGAGCAGGTTCGCGGCGTTTTCTTTATCCTCTCCCGTACCGATATATATGACATTGGTCTCCATAAGCTCGCCGATTATATCCTGCGGTTTTGCGAGCAGCAGCTCCTTGACCGTAAGAACGCCGAGCAGGTGACGGCTCCGATCGGTCACATAACAGGTGTACACCGTCTCCTTATCGACGCCCGTTTTTCTTATTCGGTCGAACGCCTCGGAAACGGTCATCTCTTTTTTGAGATCGACATATTCGGGGGTCATTATGCTGCCGGCACTGTCCTTCGGATATTTAAGCAGCTCGTTGATCTGCTTGCGTGCTGCGGGATCCGAATGCCTCAATATGCGCTTTACGACCGTTGCGGGCATCTCTTCGATTATGTCGACGGTATCGTCAAGGTACAGTTCGTCAAGGGTCTCCTTCAGTTCCTTATCACTGAGGGAGACGATGAGGCGCTCC
>CAKRVQ010000191.1 GCA_934408795.1 uncultured Eubacteriales bacterium | reverse complement strand
CCTTTTTATACGACTCACTGCAATTCTTATCGCAGCAAGTGACTTCGACCTCTTCTGTTTTGTTTTCTCCGCCTTTGAGGATCTCCTCGTTTTCGGTGATCTCCTCGTTTTCCGTGATGTTGGTATCTTCTGCCAAGATCAACCCTCCCAATCATTTATATCTTTTATTGCCTGTATCATTACACTTGCAAACCTTGATGCGAAATAATTGATACTCGGCAGGACCTTTTCATAATCCATCCGCTTGGGACCTATAACTCCGATATAACCGCATCCGTCTTCGGAAGTGTTATACCTTGCCACTATAAGATTCACCGGATCCAGTTCGCTTATTCCCGTCTTATCTCCGTAAACGACCTCAAGCGGTTCGTTCATTTCGGAAAGTACATTCAAAATCGCATCACTGCCTGAGAGGTAATCTATAGCGGTCCGCGCCGCGGGCAGATTATCGAATCTTTCGGAAATAATATGTTTTCCTCCGACGCGTACCCTTGATTCGGTTATCTCTTTGACGAGGCCGAACAATGTGGAGAGGATAGGAAGGAAATCGACTCCGTAATCGCCGCTCATACTTATAAGTCTTTTAAGAAAAGCGTTATTGAAAAGATCGAGCGACTTACCTATCACCTCTGATGATATCAGATGATCCGCTCTGATAAGCTTATCGGTGGTAAGATCGGTAGAAGTGCGGCACATACGGCTTCTCGCCATACCGTCCGAAGTGATTATGAACATCAAAAGAGAGTGCCGCGACATAGGCGCCATTTCCACTCTTCTGATATAGCAGCAATCACTTGTGACCGATGATACAATCGTAGGCAATCCTGTGAGATCGGAGAGAATCTCTCCCGCGTTTTCGGGAAGGTTTTCGGGATCCGTGAGTGAATTATCAAGCAGTTTGTTTATAAGTCTCTTGGTCGAATCGGTGATAAGCAGATCCTTCTGAAGGTTCTCAACATAAACGCGATACGCCGCATTTGTCGGAACTCTGCCTGCCGAAGTGTGCGGCTGGATCAGATAACCCATTTCACAGAGATCGCTCATCTCGTTTCTCAAGGTGGCTGACGAAACGCCGATATCCTTTATAAGGCTTTCGGTTTTGGAGCCCACGGGTTCTCCGGTTGAAATATATGTTTTTACGAGAGAACAGATAATTGCTTTTTTTCTCGGTGTCAGCTCCACTGTTTCCGCCTCCTTTCGTTTTTTCGACCAATCCGATGCCGACCGTTCGGCACCGAATTTTTGATTCAATTGTTAGCACTCTCAACTCCCGAGTGCTAACATAGTATAATTTATCACCTAAAAGCAAAAATGTCAATAGCATTTCATAAATTTTTTCCGATAATTTTTCAATTTTACATTTTGTTAATAATTGCGCATAATCTTTTCTGTTTCGATCAAGCATTCCGTTATTAAAGAATAAAAAAACACCGCCTCGCATAAGACGGTGTTTTAAGCCATGGGATGATATTTTTTATAGGACTGGGCGTATTTGTTTTTCATCATCTGGGCGTACATCTGGGTGGAAGAAATATCGGCGTGGCCGAGTATCTCTTTTATATCGCTTAATGGTGCGCCGTTTTCAAGCAGGTGTTCCGCAAATGAGTGGCGCAATGTATGCGGGGTGATGTCTTTATTTATCCCTGCCTTTTCGGCATAATACTTTATTATTTTCCAAAAGCCCTGTCGTGTCATCGGTTTACCGTTCGTATTGACGAACAGTTCGGTGACGGTGCGGTCATAAACAAGGAGATTTCTGACTCCCGATATGTAGGCTGAAACGCTTTGCACGGCTTCGGGATACATAGGTATCACTCCGTTTTATCGTTATTGAGGTGAAGGAGGCCTATCTGGACATTAACATCGCGGAGTTTAAGAGATATGAGCTCCGAAACGCGTATTCCCGTGGCATAAAGTGTTTCAAGCATCGCCTTATCCCTTATCCCCTTTTCGGTCGAAACATCGGGTTGTGACAGGAGGAGGCGCACCTCTTTATTCGTAAGTATCTCGGGAAACTTTTTCTCTTTTTTTGCCGCCTCAATCCCGTAGACGGGAGATTCGGGCACTATTTCCATAGAAACAAGGAAAGTGAAATAGCATCTGAGCGAGGCGAGAGCCCTCAGAGAAGACGAAGGAGATTTGCCGAGCTTTTTAAGGTACTTAAAGTATCCTTTAATGAAGGCATTGTCAAGCTCGGTTACGGAATCGGCGCCTTTAGACTCACAATATGAACAGAACTGAGAGATATCGCGCATATACGATTCGTATGAGTTCTGCGAAAGCTTCTTTTCGGTCGTCAAATAAACGCCGAACTCATTTTTAAAGTCCTTCATTTTTCTCCTTCCTCAAGTATAAATATCTGTATCAAAACACGGATCAAACGGTAATATTCTGTATCAAAATCAGCCGTTAAGATCCGACACATGGTCGACAGTTAGGTGATCACGATAAGCGCGGTGACGCTATGATCTGTGCAAAAGGTATCACGAGAGAGTAACAGTCGCGTCAAAAAGCGGGATAAAAGCGGAATTAAGACCCGCGGCAAGCAAAGCCGACGCCGCAAGCAGGCAAGCCACAAATGTAAATCTTAAGCAATACAGTCTGAAATCCGAATGAAAGTTCATAGGCTCAAACTTCGGTGAAAATGCCTTAGACAACATCGACGAAAATGTGAATGCCTCTCTGCAGCCGAGCAGCAATGCAAACGACGAAACAGAGAAGGGTATTATATAGATCGCAAGGCAGATGAGCAAACCGTCGGTCCCCGCGACGGAGTAAAACACACCGTCAAAAGCGCCGAAAAAGAAACCGTAAGCCGCAATTGTAAAAAAAGTGAAGACCCTGCCCGAAAGGGATATTCCGCACAGGTAAGCAGCAAAGCCGAACACAAAATAGAGAACCAGTGACAAAAGGAATGTGAAGACAAAAGCGCTGCCGCCCCTTCTCACCGAGAGTGAAAAAGCGGCGAGTTTGCTGAAAACAGACCACACTCCGTCAATGCTCAAAAACGACGGCGCCGCCGCGATAGAAGCGACAAGTGTTATAAAAAGAAAAATAATAAGCCTATTTCGGGCGATGCCTGCCGCGATGCTTTTTCCTACTTGTGCAGGTGTTTGTAATTCCATAGTCGTTACCTCCCGTCAAGAAATAATATGAGACAGGCATTCACGATATGCGTTTACATAATAATTGAAAGAAAGAAGCACAAAGTATAAAAATCCGGCGTATGACGCACGCCGTGTAATATAGTTATACACTTATTTTTTTGTTATGTCAACATCAATTTTTTCTTTGTCGGAATGTTATGTAAACAATATTATGTTAAC
>CAKRVQ010000190.1 GCA_934408795.1 uncultured Eubacteriales bacterium | reverse complement strand
CGCGGCTCTGCCTTCGGTCGGCTTGTCGTTTCGGGCAAACGAAAACGCTCCCTTGCCCTTATGTCTGCCGGCATTCGTTTCGATGCATTTAGCACTTTTTGTTATTATGGGTGCATCGGGCTGCGGTAAGGTGTTCGCTATGCAGGGTAGGGAGTATGATAGGGTGACGCGCCCGTCGGCGCGCTGAAGTGCGCGGCGGTGGGCGCGAATGCGGGCCTACGGGACTTATATCGGGCGCATGGGTTCGGCATATCAGTCTGATCTTAACAACAGTCAGTCCGATTTATGGTTGATTGCGGACCCGGCGGGCAAATTTTTTCCTGCCGCGATGCGGCATTTGTTGCTCACGGCACCCGCCCGTCGGTCCGTTTTGATGTCGTATTTTCCGACAAAGCATCCGATATCGCCGAGGCACTGCGGCATCCCCCCGAGGCGGAACTGTATTTTCGGGGCATCCCGCTTCCTTTATCGACTGAGGTATCTGTCGATGCGGCTGATGCCGCTGTTGTTGATGCCGGTGATGTTGTTGTATGCACGCTGAAGAGCGAATATTCCTTTGTCTTGCGCCTATTTAAAATTGCAACGCCCTGCCGCACCGAAAGTGCGGCAGGGCGCCTTTTTTTATTCTTTGATGCGTTGGAACGGGTGAGACAGTTGACCGACGGTCAACTGTCTTCCGACTTTATATCGGTCGGCGTTGCCCGCTTGCCCGCTCAAACATCTGCGAAATGAACCGAGCCTTAAAAGTCCCAGATGTCGCTCCGGATGTTCTCGCCGCCTTCGTCATCATCGGTGGCAATGCGGGTCTTTAACTCCAGAACCGATATCGTAACCGTCGGTGCGGTGTATTCTTTTTTCACTGAATTTTCCACCTCACTGACAGTTGGAAAGGTCAATAGATCTTCTCATAGTATCCTTGAATTGTTTACCGTAAACCACAAAGTCCTGACTATCGTCGGTCGCTCCCTCGGGTCTGAGGATCAGGTATGAGCGGAGTGCATATTCACGGTCGTAGTACTTATTGTAGTATGCATCCCGTTCGGCGCCCGTGAGAGTCGTCTCCTTTATCATTATTACAACCGTAAAGTCGATATAATTGTTGCAGTTGTAATAGATCTTACCGTTCTTTGCCGAAACCTTCATCGCCGTCAGGGCTTCCGCGTTCTCAAGCGTCAGCTGTAGCTTTTTAGCGGATCTTATGGCCTCGGGGATAACTAAGGCTCCGTAGTCGACAACAGAGTATGTGCTGCCGCCGTAATTGACCGTGATATTCCCCTTTTGAGGATTGATGTTCATATGAGGCATATAAACTCTCGTGAGGAAACGCACACCGTCAACGGTATTGTTCGACGTATGGAGGTTTGTACCGAGTGTCGCCTGGCTGAAGTTGGTGGTTGCCGAGGATTCGAATTCCGCGGTGACATTCACACGGTTGCCGTCATGGAAGACCATAAATGTTTCACTGCTCGAACCGTAACGCTGGATGACATTGTGCATCGTGCCGTTAGGCTTGAAGTAGACGAGCGATCCCGCGATCAGTACAGTGCCCTCTGCGGGGGTTACCTTGACCGCCGCAGCGCCCGCTCTTTCGTTGTAAGCAACTATTTTGAGCTGATCCTTCATCGAATCAGAAACCGTGACCATATTGTAAAGTCCCACGCCGCTTACACGCATATCCGTGACGGTAGCCGAAGCTCCCTGAACGGTATATGAGCCTTCGTTCTTGAAGGAGGTGAGACCTTCCTCGGTCAGATCCGGGGCAAGTGTGACCGTAACACCGGCACAAACCGCGATGACCTCGACCGTACCGTCCGTCTTCATATATGCTTCTATGGTGACGGGATTTATCGTTGTGTCGGAGGTGCCGCCGGTGCTTGTATCGCGATCGTCGAATTCGTTGTCTCCGACTCGGAGATGCTCCATTACCAAAGCAGTCTCGGCTATGATCTCGCTGCCCCACTTGACGCGGATGCGGTCCGATCTCGGCACGGCGACGACACTGATGTCCGCCGTTACACCGTCACGCTCGGCACTGCCGATGATCATTCCCATTTCAAAAGCACTGTCGGTAACGGTGCTTCTTGTGAATACGCCCCTCATTCTGAGGGCATTGCCGTACACGATGTTCGAAAGATCTGCATCGGAATTGCTTATAGAAAGTGCAGCGGCACCGTCAGCGGTGATCACGGTGTTATGGGTGATGTCAACCTCTGCTCCGACGCCCTTTACCGTCCAGTCGGTGATCGTTGATGCCGCGTGTTTCGAAGTGAATCCGCCTGCAAGCTCGATATCGGTGACGCCTTTTGCGGCGAGCAGGGTCGATATGGAGGATTCCTCCGTCCCGCACTCGGCGCTGAGCTTCATAAATCCGTGACGGTTAAGTGAAACAAACAGTGTCACGGGCGCCATTATCGGAGTGGGAAGGCTGCCGTCGCCCGAATCGTCGAACTTGTTTTCGCCGAAGCGAATTATCTTCATCTTGAGATCTACCGATTCTATGATGACATCTCCTATGCGGATGTAGACCTTATCAAGGTTGGGAGCAATGGTTGCGGTAATGTCGGCGCGCTCGCCGTTGTAAATACCGCTTCCGAGGACTATTCCCGATTCAAAGGAATTGGAATCGGTTCTCACTGCGTTGAGCACGGCGGAAATGCTGAGAGAAGTATCATATTCTATGCCGTAAATATACTCTGTCGTGTTATCGACGATAACGGTCGAACCGCGTCTGCCGTCTATTGTGAATCCGTGGCCGACATCGTTTTCGGCGTGGGTTACGGCACCGTGGTATACCTTTATGTCGCTTACGGAAGCGGTGAGTCCCGAGGTGATGACACCGAAGCCGGGAATGAACTCCGTGATGCCTGAATCGGCAAAGTTGATTGTCTCACCGAGTATCAGAGTGCTGCCGCTGAACACCTTGAGCGATCCGCCGTTATAGTAGACCGTCACGGTAAGATCCTCGGGGGTGTCTGTGTACCAGCGGACGGAGTCTTTGAGCATGGTATACGAACCGCCGTCGGGGACATATCCGATACTGATGTATGAAGCTATGCTGTCGGAAGCGGGACAGTAGTTTCTTATCACGAGCTTCGACTGTCTGCCGTTGATGACCGCCGATCCTATCGAAATATCGTAGTAACCCGTGCCGCTAACATTAGATGTTGTGACCTTTGCGGTGACGGCATAGGTACTGTCCGCACTGTTGGATATACCGTTTACGGTAAGCCTTGCATTGCTCGCAAGTCCTATATCGTTGCCCGAAAGGTGGCTTGCCGAAATGTCGGTGCCGTCGACGATGTAATTGAGCGCACCTGCGATCTCGTCCTTCACACTGTAGGAGG
>CAKRVQ010000189.1 GCA_934408795.1 uncultured Eubacteriales bacterium | reverse complement strand
TTATCCTTGAATTCGTTAACAACGATAGGTCTGCCTGCCGAGATCAGGACGACGGTCGGCACGCCGCTTTCGATAACGGCGTCCAAAAGGCGGAGCTGCGCTTCGGGAAGATGAAGGCTTGATCTTGAGCGGGCCTCTCCGCTCATCAGGTGTGTTTCGCCGAGTGCAAGTACCGCGAGTCCCGCTTCCTTTGCGGCTGCGACTGCCTCATTTATCATTGCATCGTCGGTTTCGGTATAATCCGATCCTTTTGCGTAAACAAAGTCGATGCCGGCATTTTTGAATCCTTCGGCAAGAGAAACGGTGGTGTCGATCTCTTTAAGGGCATACCATGTTCCGAGTACATTATCCTTATCGTCGGCAACAGGTCCGATAAGAGCGACCTTTTTGTCTTTTGCAAGCGGTAAAACCCCGTTGTTTTCAAGCAGGACAACACACTCCCTGCCGATCTCTCTGGCGGCTTTTCTGTGCTCCTCGCACAAAAATGTCTTATCTTCGTTTTCATCGGTGTAGGGGTTCTCAAACAGTCCGAGAAGTATCTTCGTGACCAGGACGGGAAGAAGAGCACTGTCTATCTCTTCCTCGGTCAGATCACCGTTTGCTATCATCTTGGGGACCTCATTATTGAACTGGTCGCCTGCCATCAGGATACTCAGACCAGCTTTAAGTGCCGCCAGCGCCGAGTCGTACATACCCTCTGCGTATCCGTGTGTAATCATTTCGTGCACGGAGCCGGCGTCGCTGATCACGAATCCGTTGAATTTCATCATTCCGCGCAATATGTCTGTCAGCAGCATACGGTTACCGGTACAGGGCACGCCGTTAAGGGTATGGAAAGCCGACATAACGGTAGCCGCACCTGCATCGATGCCCGCCTTAAAGGGAGGCAGATAAACATCGTACAGGGTCTGGAGAGACATATCGACGGCATCATAATCCCTTCCGCCGACGCAAGCACCGTACCCGCAGAAATGCTTCATACAGGCGATCAGGCGGTCCTTTTCTCCGATCTCATCACCCTGATATCCTTCAACCGCCGCCGCTGCAAACTTCGAACAAAGATATGTATCCTCGCCGTAGCCCTCGACGATCCTTCCCCAGCGGGGGTCACGGGCGATATCGACCATCGGGGAGAATGTCCACCTTACACCGTCGCGGTATGCTTCCTTTGCCGATATCTCGCAGCCGCGCTTTACCGCCTCGGTGTTCCAGGAAGCGGACTGTGCAAGCGGGGTCGGGAAATGTGTTTTGTATCCGTGAATAACATCATAAGCGAAAAGAAGAGGGATCTTATGAGGAGCCGCGTCAAGGAATTCCTTTTGGAGTCGGTTTGTAAGCTTTGCGCCCGACACTGCCAAATAAGAGCCGATCTTTCCTTCCTTGCAATGGTCGGTATAGTACACCGCTTCATCGGAGTAAATTGAAGTTCCGAACTGGGAAAGCTGGCCGATCTTTTCGGTAAGAGACATATCCTTCATCAGTTTTTCGGCTTGCTCGGCGGCATCTGCCAACCGTTTCGGGGACACTTTAATCATAACAAAGCTCCTTATTTTGTTTTTGTAACGCCGATTTCGGCAAAGCGGAAAAGCAGCCCGTTTCGGCATTGTCGTGAAAGGCTGCCGTATTGTTCTGTCAAAGGCGAATTTGCCGCTTCGCACCGTCACGGCAATTATAACATCGGGCTGCGGCGGTACGCAACATCAAATCATGCTTGATTTTCTCATTTTTTGATATGTTTATAAAGTCTCAATTGATCAACGCTGTTTTTACAACGGCGGTGGGTGCCGTTCTTGCCGATTTCCCCGATCACAGGGTACTGATGAAAAATGCCGAACGGGGACGCCGCGGGCGGAAGTGGTGCGGGATCGTTTTTACTTACGATCGGAACCGACTTAAGCAACGCCGGAGCCGCAGGCAGCGCCGCCCACGCCGAAGGCGCGGTGAACGGGCGTCGGCACACTTTCATTTCTCAAAGGCCCTGTCATTTCAATAAGGCGACATTTCCTTATCGCACTTTGCCGCCCGTTTTGCGCCCTTCCGAGGAAGGGCGCGCGGCGCTGCCTGCGGCTCCGGTGTTGCTTTGAGCGGGCGAAAGTAATTCGGTCCCTGCCGCCCGTCGGCTTGTGCATAATGCGTGAATACCATCGGTTGGCAGCAATAAACACGCCTGCCCGTGCGTTATTTGCGGGTTTTTCGGCCTTTTTACCTCGGCGGGCACATGAGCGGAAAAGTCATTCGGACTTCCCGTCCTCAACAGGCTAAAACCATAGTAAAAGAGCCGCTGCGGCGGAGGTGTTCCCTCCCGCCGCGGCGGCTCTTATCTTACGCATTGTTACTTTGGAGCGGCAGCGGCCTTATTCGCTGCACAGGCGGGTACCGGATAAGCGCTTCGGCGTTTATCTCTTGAAGAGTACCTCTTGCTCATATTTTTTGATCTCGGCAAACCAATCTCCGCCCACGCCCTCGCGACGGCAATATTCTTCCCAAACATCGCCGAACGGCAGGGTCTTGATCTCTTCCTGCATCATAAGGAGTTCGGTAAAGCGCGCCTCATCCTGAAGCTCTTTGAGCTTGTTCTCGGGCAGCAGCATTGCATTGAGGAGCGCCTTCTGCCAGCTGCGGAATCCGATGACCCAGGCAGCTATACGGTCGATGCTCGCATCAAAGTAGTCAAGTGCCATATAGACCCTTGAAAGCGCGTTGTTTCGCACTATCTCTCTTGCCATTTCCCTTGTCTCGTCATCATATGTAAGAACATGATCGGAGTCCCAACGGATACCCCTTGTGATATGAAGGGCAATCTCGGGATAGAAGCACAAGAGTGCGGGGATCTTATCGGACACCACCTCGGTGGGATGATAATGGCCGTTGTCCATAAGCGGCAGGCAGCCCTCATGGGTTGCGGCAAAGGAAAGTGTAAATTCGGCTGAGCCCGCGGTATACGACTCAACGCCGATACCGAACACCTTCGACTCGACGCAGGGTTTGACAAGGTTGCGGTCATAGGGCTCGGAGAGTATCTCCTCCAATGACTTTTTATATCTCATTCGGGGACCCATTCTGTCGCCCGGGACATCCTTGAAGCCGTCGCCTATCCAGATGTTCATTACGCAGGGCACACCCGTCTGCTCGGCAAAATACTGAGCGATACGGATACATGCCTTGCCGTGGTTGACCCAGAATTTTCTTACATTCTCATCGGGCGAAGTAAGCGACAACCCGTTCTTGACCATGGGATGAGAGAAAAAGGTGGGGTTAAAATCAAGTCCCATTCCCCTTTCCTTCGCGAAGTCGACCCATTTTTGGAAATGCTTGGGTTCAAGGCGGTCGCGATCGGCAAACTCACCC
>CAKRVQ010000188.1 GCA_934408795.1 uncultured Eubacteriales bacterium | reverse complement strand
ATATGCTTCCACATTATTATCGCCCGCGTCCGAATCATAGCCCCACACTCGAGTGATTATTTCCTCTTTCGGTATTATTATCTCGGGCTTTGATAAAAGCAGCTTTATGATCTCCGCCTCTTTAAAATTCAGCCGCACGCTTTTACCCGTAGTGCCGCAGCAGAGCTCGGATGACGACAGTGAGAATGTGACATCCCCGCACCTAAGTTCATCGAGCACTACCTCTCCCCTTCTTCTCGTGAGCACCCTTATTCGCGCAAGCAGCTCACCGGGGGAGAACGGCTTTGTCATATAATCGTCCGCACCCGAATCCAGTCCCTTTATTTTATCGGGGACCGATTCTCTTGCGGTCAGCATTAAAACCGGAGTGGATACGCCGTCTTTTCTCAGTCTCGATACGACCTCAAAGCCGTCAATGCCGGGCAGCATAATGTCAAGAATGATCAGATCATATGCTCCGCTCTTTGCATATTCGTACCCTGAAACTCCGTCAAATGCGGAATCAGTCATATACTTCTGCTCTCCGAGTATCTGACAAAGCGCCTCGGAAAGTCTCTTTTCGTCCTCGATCACAAGCACTCTCATAAGTCCCGACTCCTCTCTTTTGCTGCTGCCGCTTATCTGTATCGTATCATTACAACAGTATATCATTATATCGTATTACCGATTTGCGGGCGCACCCGTCAATTCCTTATTATTACCGACATTAAGTATAATACATATTTAACAGGTTGGCAAGACGGTAAAGATCTTGCGCCGCCACTCGTCTTCTTTATACTAATGTGCCATCCTTAAAAAAAGCTGAAATCGGTTTTTAAGGATTTTTTAAGAATGCCGTTATACAATAAGCGCAGAAAAAAAGAAAGGGGACGATCGAAATGCCGGACATCGGCACTATGGAGAGAACCGAAAAGAAGTATCTCATGTCAGAGGACAAATACATTGCTCTGCTCCGCAGGGCGGGTGACCGTTTGGTTCCCGACAAATACCATGATTCTCATATTTTCTCCTGCTATCTTGACACTCCCGATCACCTTATTATAAGGAATTCACTCGACGCCGAAGCGTATAAAGAAAAGCTCCGTATACGCAGTTACGAAGCGCCGAGGGCTGATACGAAGGTGTTCTTTGAGTTAAAAAAGAAGTACAAAGGAATCGTGTATAAACGCCGCGAGTCTATGACTTTCGGTGCGGCGGAAACTTATCTTTCGAACGGAATAAGACCCGTTGACAGTCAGATAATGCGCGAGATAGACGCTGCCATGAAGTACAGCGGTATGCCGCAGCCGTCTATTAGCCTTTCTTACCGCAGGCTTTCGTTTGTGACCGCAGACGATCCCTTCTTCAGGGTGACATTCGATTCCGATCTTGTTTACGGACTCAAAAAGGGCACATTCCTCACAGGGGTCGGCGTATCGGTATTCGACAATGATACCAGACTTATGGAAGTTAAATGCCTCGGCGGGATGCCGTTATGGTTTTCGGGATTGTTAAGCGAACTTGAGATCTATCCCACCGGCTTCTCAAAATGCCGCACCGCATACGAAAAAGGAATATTGAAACAAAACCTCATCATTCAAAAAGGAGAACTGCTTTATGCTTAATGTATTGACTGCTCTTTCGGGAGAAAACCTTACGGTAGTTGCCTACCTCATATGTATAGCCGCCGCCTTCGTATGCGGCATCATAGCCGCTGCAGCTGCATCATTCAGGGCGACCCCGACAAAAAGCTTCACTGCTGCGCTTGTGCTTCTTCCCGCAATAGTCGCAACGGTAATTATGACGGTAAACGGAAATCTCGGAACGGGAGTTGCCGTTATGAGCGCATTTTCGCTTATTCGCTTCCGCTCGGTTGCAGGAAAAGCAAAGGATATCGTCTCGATCTTCCTCGTTATGACCGCAGGACTTGCTGCGGGCGCAGGTTACGCTTTGGCGGCGGTGCTCTTTACGGTCATCGTCTCGGCGGTGAGTATGATACTCACATTGATACCCAATAAGGATGAAAGGTCACTTGAGCTTCGTATTACCGTACCAGAAACGCTCAACTCGACCGACGCTTTCACGGGTGTGCTTGACAAATATCTTGCGTCATATAAGCTCATAGGCGTTAAGACTTCAAATATGGGAAGCCTTTACAAAATGAAATACAGGATCGTTCCGCGCGACAACGGAAAGGTCAGGCAAATGATCGACGAGCTCAGATGCCTTAACGGCAACCTTGAAATAGCGGTTCTGAATGCCGCCGAAAGGAGTGAAGAGTTATGAAAAGAAATTTCGTATTTGTTATAATATCGGTCATCACGGCACTGTGTCTGCTTCTCTCGGGATGTTCAAAAAAGGAGAGTGAGACAGGCAGCTCGGCATCGCCGACCGTTACCGCCGCAGACACCTCAAAAATGGACTTTACCTTTACCGACCGCGATCTTGACCCGTCTTACGATGCGGCTTCGGCAGCAGTAATAATATTTTCCGATTCTTCCGTTTCGGTTACGGGTTCGTCAGACGGTGTCAGCGTCTCGGGTACAAGCGTGACCGTCACCGATGAGGGCACATATATACTGAAGGGAAGTTGCAAAAACGGCTCCGTAACGGTAAAGGCGGGCGATTCGGATAAAGTTCAGCTCGTTGCCGAGGGGATCGCTCTGTCGAACCAAAGCGGTCCCGCGGTATATGCCGCATCGGCTGACAAGGTATTCTTAACGCTCGCCGACGGGTATGAAAACAGTTTTTCCGACGGCAGCGGCTATACTGTTACCGACGGTGACACGACTGTAGACGCCTGCATATTTTCCAAATGCGATCTTACCGTAAACGGCGGCGGAAGCCTTACGGTAAACGGCAATACAAAGCACGGACTTCTTTCAAAAGATGACCTCGCTATCTGCGGCGGAAATATAACGGTGACCGCAAAATGGGCCAAAGACCATCAGCTGACGGTTACGGGCGGTACCTTTACCGTAAAGGACGAAACCGTGGAGACCAAGACCGAGGGCGATAAGCTGATTGCAAACGTCCCCGAGGGCGCAGAAGTTACTGTGACCTTCAGTAAGGACGCCTACGCCGACAGCAACTTGACCTTTGACGGCTGGAAGATCGAGGGTCTTGTTGATGCAGAAAACTACACCAATAAAGAAGAGTTTACTTTCACCATGCCGAAAAACGGCGTGACCATCGCGGCCCAGACCAAGGCCGCCGCCCCTGCCGAAGACGACAGCCTGGACGCTGCCACTGTGGTAACGGGCGTTGTCCTTGGTACGGGCACCGCCATCCTCGCTTACCACATCGGTATCGAGGTGTATGCCGAGCAGGTGCTGGGCAAGGGCGTGGCCATCCCCCGCACCCGCGAGGAGGTTGCCC
>CAKRVQ010000187.1 GCA_934408795.1 uncultured Eubacteriales bacterium | reverse complement strand
GGTCTCGCCCTCGTGCAGCAGCGCGACCATCACCGCGAAGCAAGCCGTGCCCGCGACGAAGTTGGCGGTGCCGTCGAGCGGATCGACCAGGAACACCGAGCCCTCGCCGAGGCCCGAAAGGCGCGCTCCGTCGGCAAAGGTCTTTATCTTTCGCCTGTCCGAGCGGAGCTTGCCCATATCAACATCCGCAAAGATAAGGTAATCACTGTCGATCGTCTTTTCGTTTTCGGCGAGTATTCTTCCGTTTTCGCAAATTACGGAGTGCCCCGAAAAGATAAGGTCGGTCGTGGACTCCGTGCCGCCCGCCGAAGCGTAAAGATATGCGGCAAGGCAGCCTGCCGACTGCTTTTTGATAAGCTCCCTGCGGTATTTCCTCTTTGATATCGTCTCGTTGCTTGCCGAAGGATTTACTATCAGCTCCGCGCCGCAGAGAGAAAGTCTGCCGCTCGGAGGGACGGTCGCCCATAGGTCCTCGCATATCTCGATGCCGAACCTGAAATCTCCCGCGTCAAAGACGAGGTCCCTGCCGAAAGGTACGGCGGGATGGGTCGGATCAAGTCCCAATTCTTCGGGCGAAAGGATCGTATCTTCACTTTCCGCACCCGACGAAAACCAACGGTGCTCATAAAACTCATTATAATTCGGGATATATGTCTTCGGCACGATACCGAGGACGCGCCCGCCTCCCGTCACTGCGGCGCAGTTGAAAAGTCTGCCGTTAAGCTCTATCGGCAATCCCGTTACTATGATACATCCGAGCTTCTCCGTAAATTTTGCAAGCTCCGCAAGTGCGCTCTTTGCCGAATCAAGCAGGGTCTGCTGAAAGAAAAGATCGCCGCAGGTATATCCCGTGAGGCAAAGTTCGGGAAACGATACTATATCGGCGCCGTTCTTATCGGCTTTCTCTGCCGCTTTCATTATCTCCGCCTTGTTTCGGGCGACATCCGCCACAACAACATTCGGCACCGCTGCCGCGGCACGAATAACATCCAGCATTGTCTTTTCTCTCCTTTATTTATGGGTAAAACGGTGATAAAGTAAGGGGATTTTTAAGAAAGGCTCCCCCGCCGAGCGGACTTTCTTTTTTGCGCTCTCCTGTTTTGCTGTTCCCTGTTTCGCCGTCCCCTGTTCTGCCGTCTCCTGTTCTCCCGTTACGCTTGTACATCCGTTGATTTGAATCCGACGAGCGTCGAACCGACTTAAAGCAGCAACCGGGTCTACGGCAGCGCCGCGACGCGCCGAAGGCGCGGCAAACGGGCATCGGTACATTTCCGTCTTGGGAAAATCCCGCTTTTCCGATAAGGTGATATTCCTTTATCACGCTTTGCCGCCCGTTTCGCGCCCTTCCGCGGAAGGGCGCGCGGCGCTGCCGCAGGCACGGCTGCTGATTTAAGTCGGATAAGCGGCAGGATCGTACTCCGACTCACAGTTATATTTTTCTAATTATACCACCTTAATACAAAACCTTCAACAATAAATATTCGCGCCCCGCGCGGCAGGGGCGCAAAGATGATTTTACTGGTGCGTAAAACGGAAGTAATAAGTTATGGTGCATAGTGAAAAAGTAAGGTGTAGGCTTCGCCGACGAACATCCGTAATCGTCAGCCTGACCCCGGATTCTTTCATTCGCCGTCCGCTCCGTCCCCATTGCCCGCACCGACTTTGCCGTCTCACCCCCACCGTTCCCGTCGCGCACCCTGCGCGCGCCGCCCTCTCTCAAGCTGACTCCCTTGTTGTGCCCCGCCCCTTCGCCGACTCACCCGCCGACTCCCGACTCTCTCGCCCGACCCCGACGCCCCTCGCCGCCCGCGCTTGCAAAAAGGACATATATGTGGTATACTGAGATGTATTTATATCGGCAAAGCGGGATGGCAACGCGAGGGGATCGTTTTACAAAAAACGGACTCCGCCCATCCCCTCTTGCTCATCCTAAAAGGAGCTGCTGCTGTGAAAGACAAAAAGGTTGCCCTGCTGACCTGGCATTATTATTCCAATTTCGGATCGGCGCTTCAGGCATACGCTCTGCAGGAGACTTTGAAAGATCTCGGCTTTTCGGTAAAGATCATTGACTACAGAAACATAAAATTCGGGAAGGTCTCCCCGGTCCGCGACCGTCTTCGCGTCGCGGCGGCGCACCTTGCACCGAGGCGCTTTTCGTATCCGTTTCTTCTCTTCGGAAATGACAATTTTGAGCTTACGCGAATGACACAGGATCCCGAGAGTCTGCCTTCTTTGGTGCGCGGTTTCGATGCGGTCATTGCCGGCAGTGATCAGATATGGGCGCCGAATGTCTTTAATCCCGTTTATATGCTTTCCTTTGTGCCCGACGGCATAAAGAAGGTATCCTACGCCGCAAGCATCGGTCTTAATGACATTCCCGACTCGCTTGCACCGCGATACGGCGAGCTGCTCGGGCGGTTCGACAACTTATCGGTAAGGGAGCGCGCGGGTGCCGAGCTGCTTTATGAAAAATGCGGGATAAAGGCGGAAGTCATGCCCGATCCCACCCTGCTTTTATCGGCGGATAAATATGAGCGCCTTGAGCGTCGACCCGCGATCGAAATTCCCGAAAAACCTTATGTTTTCTGCTACTTTTTGGCTGACGGTCACAACTACCGCCCCGCAGTGAGGGAATATGCCGAAAAGCACGGCTGCGCCCTTCTCGGTCACTCCGCAAAATCGGGCGACTCGGAATGGATGACACTGCTGAACGGAAAGATCGGGCCCGGAGAGTTTTTATGGTTGATCCGTCACGCCGCTGCGGTATTTACCGATTCTTATCACGGCACGATATTTTCAATGATATACGGTCGTGACTATCTGACCTTTGAGCGATTCCGAAACGACGATGCCCTTTGCCAGAATTCACGCATCTATCAGCTTGCCGAGACCTTCGGCACCGCCGATCGGATCGTTGACCCCGCCGCCGTTTCAAAGTCTCTTCCCTCTTTCGGAAAGCCCTTTGACTTTGATACCGTCGCAAAAGAGCAGCGCAAACGGGCGAGGGAATACTTATTGGGAGCGTTAAACCGAGATGCTTGATTTTACCGAAAGAAAAGCCGACTGCACCGGATGCAGCGCCTGTCTTGCCGCCTGCCCGGTAAGTTGTATCACCATGGAGGCGGACGATGAGGGCTTTTTGTACCCTGTCATGGGTGACGGATGCATCGGCTGCGGCAAATGCGAACGGGTGTGCCCGATAAAGAACGGCCGTGCGGAAACCGATCCCGACGGGGGCGGTCCCGATTTTAAAAAGCGCGCTTTTTGCGGGCTGACACGAGACGACAAGGTGTGGCGGCGCAGCGCTTCGGGCGGCGCGTTTTCCGAATTGTGCCGCGCCTTCGGAGATGACGAGACCC
>CAKRVQ010000186.1 GCA_934408795.1 uncultured Eubacteriales bacterium | reverse complement strand
GCTGCGGTCCCGTAAGCACCTTCTTTCGGGTGGTGGTGCCGATAATGAGGCCCACATATATATCAGTCGGAATACTTGAGATAATGTGGATATGGAACGACTACCTCCTTCCCTACCTTGTTCTCGATCAGAATGAGTACAAAACGATACCGATACACATCCAGTATCTTCAGGGAAGCTTCGGCAGACGCGATATGGGCGCGATAATGGCTTTGATAATCCTGTGCCTTATACCTATAGCGGTGTTTTACTTTATGAGTCAGAAATATATAATCAAAGGCGTTGTTGCGGGCGCCGTGAAAGGATGAAACACACGCTATGCGAAGCTGCGGTATACTGATGCCCGTCTTTTCCCTTGATTCCGACTACGGGATCGGCACTCTCGGAAAGTCGGCATACGAATTTGTCGATTTTCTGTGCGAGGCAGGTCAGACCTATTGGCAGATACTGCCCTTAAATCCCACAAACTACGGCGATTCGCCCTATCTCTCATTTTCCTCCTCGGCAGGCAATCCCTTTTTCATCGACCTTGACATTCTCTGCAAAGAGGGACTTCTTAAAAAAGAGGATTACAGTGGGGTCGACTTCGGAAACGATCCTTCAAGGGTCGACTATACAAAACTCAATAAAAACAGATATCCCGTGCTGAGAAAGGCATTTTCGCGGTTCAACCGTGAAGATCCCGAGTTCTTAAGTTTTTGTGCCCGCGAGGGCGACTGGCTTGAGCAATATGCGCTTTTTACCGCCATAAAGAATTCCCGCAGCGGAAGCGGCTGGTATGAGTGGGAGGATCAGCTAAAAAGGCGTGCCCCCGAAGCGATCGCCGCCGCAGAGCAGACACATTCGGAGGAGACTGCCTTTTTCAGATTCATTCAATATGAATTTTACAAACAGTGGTATGCCCTTAAAGAGTACGCAAACGGTAAAGGGATCCGAATCATAGGAGACCTTCCGATATATGTTGACTATGACAGCAGCGATGTATGGTGCAATACCGATATATTCGACCTTGATGAGTCACTTTCTCCTAAAATGATAGCCGGATGCCCGCCCGACGCCTTCTGTGCCGACGGTCAGCTCTGGGGCATGCCCGTTTACAATTGGGAATATATGAAATCACAGTCGACACCCTATAAATGGTGGCGTGAGCGTATGACAAGAGCACTTAGGGTCTATGACTGCGTGAGGATCGACCATTTCAGGGGACTTGAATCGTTTTACTGTGTTCCCAACGGCTCTGCCAATGCAAGAAAAGGCGAATGGCGAAAGGGGCCGGGCATGGATCTGTTTGACCGCCTGACGGAAGATTACGGCGCCAAGCTTCCGGTTATAGCCGAGGATCTCGGCTTCCTGACACCGGAGGTCAGGGATCTTTTGAAAAAGACCGGTTTCCCCGGTATGAAAGTGCTTCAGTTTGCCTTTGACTCACGCGAGGACAGTGACTATCTGCCGCACAATTACGAAAAAAACTGTGTTGTATATGCCGGCACACACGACAACAACACGGTCATCGGCTGGACGCGCACCGCTCCGCAGGCGGATGTGTTATATGCGAGAAGATACCTTCATGTTGATGACAACGAGGGCTTCAACTGGGCTATGATACGGGCGGGAATGGCATCGGTTGCCGACACGGCGATCTTTTTGATGGCTGATTATATGGGACTTGACGGAAGCGCAAGGATCAACATCCCTGCAACCGTAGGCGGCAACTGGCAATGGAGAATCACCAAAGGCTGCGTCAATTCCTGGCTTGCGGGAATAATCAGGGATAACACGGGAATTTACTGCCGCCTGCCCAAACGGTCGGACAAAACCTGAATCCTCCGAACCTTCGCCCACTCCCGCGGCGCACCTTGCGCGCCGCGGCACAACAAAGACGCTGCTATAAACCGGGCCTGCAATCATAGCACATCCCCCCGCCGCGCGGCGCACCATGCGCGCCGCGCACAAAAAGCAAAAAAATAATGCTGCCGCATCATTCGATGCGGCAGCATTCATTATGATCTAATGCTGCTTTGTTACATATATAACTTCGACATCGGACCTTGAAAATCCCGTCCTCTCGGAGTACAGCGTGCAAACGCAGTCATCCGTATCCATATTGCAGAGGTGAGGCTCCATATCAAATATGTCGGCACTTTTCAAATCGGTTATTCCCGTGCCGATGCACTTGAATAACGCCTCTTTGGCAGTCCATACGCGAAGCAAACGCATCAGAAATGCTCTGTCCGTGCACCTGCCGTCCGTAAGCGGCAATTCCGAAATATCCCGACCGCCCGAAACATAATCAAGCTCCCTTTCGGTGCATATTCTTCCTGCGACCCTCGGGTTACACGGCTTTATCTCCTCCGCATCGACTCCTATCGGCATTTTATCGATCGCGCACACCACCGTTTTCCCCGAGTGGCTTATGCTGAAACTCATATCCGAATTCACGGCCCTCGGTTTGCCCCTGTCGTCCCTCACGATCACGGGGACAAAGTCCTTATCCCCGCCGTGTTCGGAATCGGCACGCTTCAGCGCCGTAACGGCAAGATGCCTCCCGAGCAGGGTCCGCGCCTTGTCCTCTTCCCGCTGCAGTCGCTCCGTCCTTTGAAGCTCGACTGCATCAAGAGTATCCGAAACGGCTCTGCGATCGGCACTGTCAAAGCAATCGATCGATCCGATATAAAGCTTCATCAGGACGCCGAAAGCTCGCCGGTATGGGTGACGGTCTCATCAATGGTGACCGACATGGTGTATCCGTAATAGGTAAATGTCACCGATGTACGCAGGTTGGACGAATTGATCACGCCGTTTTCCGACTTCGCCGTGAGCTTGCTTTCCACAGAATATGAGCTCACCTGATTTTTATCAAACTGATACATACCGATCAGGTAGTCGAAGTAGTCATCCGTGTAGTTCTTGTTAAGCGTGCAGGTGTATGTTCCGCCGTCGCGCGACACGCTCTCGATCATATCCGCCGTGATACTGCAGGGGGCGTACAGATCCGAAACATCCGACAACGCGTCATCGTCGGTCTTATCGACGGATGTGTTCTCGCCGTTGCTGAACGAAACAGTCATTTTTCCGTTTGCATACTTCCTGGTACCGGTCACTGTACTTGTTTCCGCAGTACCCTTTGTATCAAGCGTTATGTCGTCGTTGTAGAAAAATCCTTCGGCAGTATAGCCGTATTTGAATATATGAGTCTGGTTTACGGTGGTATTCGATTCCCCGGCCGATAAGATCGTCACTCCCGTGTACTTGCCGGATGCCTCGGTTGCGGAAAACATCTTGCCGAGCCCTTCTGTCAATTCCTTGAGCGCAACGGCGTCTCCTACATTGCGGTAATCCTTATTCACATCGGCAGGTATATCAA
>CAKRVQ010000185.1 GCA_934408795.1 uncultured Eubacteriales bacterium | reverse complement strand
CAACCTCTGCTCCGACGCCCTTTACCGTCCAGTCGGTGATCGTTGATGCCGCGTGTTTCGAAGTGAATCCGCCTGCATATCTGAGGGAGAGGAAGCCGCGCATATAGTCTTCGCTCTCGCACTCCAGAATAAACTTGCCGTCTCTGTAAAGCTTGATACTGCTTCCGATACAAACGACACTGTAGTCGTGCCAATTTGTATCGGCGATGTAATTTACCGAAGAAATGGCGGTTACACCCCAGGAGGAAGTCTTATCCGGCTCGCAGAACACGGCGCGGTTGTTATAGATAAAGAGGGATAAGCCGTCCTTGTTATGGTTGCCCGACTGAGAAAATTTTCTGAAGCCGAGTCCGCCGTAACCGGAAGAGGTGGCGTTCCTCATACGGAATGAGAATATCGCGTCGCCGTAAATACTGTCGGTAAAGGTGATTCCCGCATCCCATGACGATTTGTCGGTATTCTTCAGTACACCGTCATCGATCGTCCAGACGCCGTCGTAGGAGTAGAAGTCCTTAATGGTCGTGGAGTCACTGAAGTCATTGGAGTATTTGCGGTCGTTTTCGTTTCCGAGCGAACCGTTGAGCCAGTTTGCGAATATGGTCGTATCCTGCACCGTTTCGTTCGAACCGAGCTCATAGGTGCAAAGACCCGCAAAAACCGCAGATGACTCGCTGCAGACGGCGGTAATGGCACCGCCGCGCATATAAGTGTCGGAATAGGTGAGTACGGGATTTGCTTCATAGTTTACATATATACTGTAATTGAAGCCTTTCTTGACGACCATTACAACGACATCGGTCGCACCCTCTCCGACGGTGTAAGGAATGCACACATCGCGGCCGTTGCTCTCAAGGTGAAGCTTTCCGTCGTAAGAGAGACGCAGATATACGCCGTTGTGGCGGTTGTATCTTGAACCGAGGTAAGAGGAAAGCACGAGACCCGCGCCGTAATTTACATATTCTTCACCGTCATTGAGCGCCCTCGGCGTGATCGATATCTTTGATGTGATGATGTATTCCGAGAGTGCCGTGTTGCGGACCGATGCGTATGCTGACGAGGAGCTGCTCAGTTTTATATATGAAGGTGAAGATTCGATCGAGGAATTGTTGGAGTACAGTGTCGCGCCGTAGGTATGAACATTGAAGTTCATGACCCTTGCTGTGACACCCGAGGTGTAGAAGGAAACAAATCCGTCGTTGGTGAGCTTGAGGGTCCTTGTGTATACCGGTGTGGCATCGTCGCCCGCATAGACCGTGAATACACCGTTTTTATAATCTGCAACCACTCTGAGCTCGTCGGGCATTCCGCTTATGTCTATCGTCGCGATGAGATTGCTCTTGTGGTAGAACAACAACTTTTTGTCGGATGTGTAGCGGAGTGAGCAAGCGGAATCAAAGGCATCGTCAAAATTCTTTTTGTCAAAGGCTATACCGCTGCTTCCGCTGCCTGTTTCATTTTTGAGTGTGGCTTCGATCCTGAAGGATGCGTAGCGCACATTCGGGATGCCGAGCTGATGGTCTCCGGTCTCGGTCGTCTGAAGGAATCCTTCAGACGCATTGGTCCAGTTGCCGGAGATGGTCTGCAATCTGTAGGTGTTGGTGTATGTCTGCCTTATAAATGACAGTCCGGGAACAGAGGGAGTGCGCGGTGTGTTGGTCGAATATGTATCGGCTATCGCATCTCCGAAGGATACAAAATCGAACTCGGCAGAGGTGCTGCCCGCGACCGCGATTCCCGCATAGCAGTCGGAGTAGTTTGCAAATACAAATGCTCCGTCAAAATCATACCATATGCTGCCGTCATAAGAATAAACGGCGGTGAAAGAAGTACCGATGCGCTGGATCTGTACAACGACATCCGAATCGGGATTACCGTCTTCAACGCTCGCGGCGATCGTCAGCTTGCCGTTGGATGCGCTGCCGAGGAAGATGTGGACCTTTCCGTTTATCAGCATCCTTCCCGCGGCAACATATGACTTGTCGTCCTGCCTTGCGATAACGCCCGCCCAGTCGTTTGCGGATGACGGTGTGTATCCGAGATGTGCCTTGTATGTCCAATCGTTGTCCGGAGTTCTCGAATACAGGAAGGTACCCGCGTCGACGGTCAGCTTTCCGTCGGCGGGAGCCGTCCCGCTGCCGCCGATGAACATAGAGGAAACGGTGCTGCCGTTGAAGTCGTCAAACAGGACCTTTCCGTTTTTAGAGCTTGATGTCGTGAAACTTCCCTCTCCGTTTGTAACGGTCGTGCCCGCATACATTTTTGAGGGCATTCCGAGAGTAACGGCAGAACCCGCCAGCTCTTTTCCGCTGACAAGGACGCAGAAGGTGTTGTCGCTCTTTCTCTTTATCGAGATCTTTCCGCTCGTATACTCGGCAGTGGTCAGATCATAAGCATTTGCACCCTTTGAAGTTCTGACATGCACTCTCAAGGTGCTGCCGTTAACGGTCGCCGCATAATACGCGGAATCGTTGTCAAGAGCGGCTCTCGCCATGATCGTTCCGTTGCCGGTGAGTCCGGTGAAGGATGAAGTATAGGTGAAGGCATTGTATACCGGTATGTTGACGAACTTGCAGAAATCAAGCGTTCCGCCGACACCGCCGCCTTCCCACTTGATGTAGATGCTTCCGTCGGTGTTGCTTACAACGCCCGCGTTAGATACGCCTACATCACCGGTGACCTTGATGTTCGAAAGGGTGAACGGGAAGGGCGTTCCGCTGTAGTTGTTGTAGAAGCCCAGACTGAATTTTTCGTCGAGCACGGTGGCACCGGTATTGGCTTTCGTTTTGGCACGGTAATCGATGCCGTCGCCCGAGCAGTTAACGCCGTTAACGAAGAACTTGATGATTCCGTTGTTGTACTCTATCTTGAGATTTACCGTTATCTGCCCTTCCGTCTCCAAGGGCCCCAAATTACCCGTCACCTTGAGCCAGACGGAATTCGCGTCGCCCGTTCCTTTGGTCAGCGCCGTGAGTGTCTGCTGCGTTCCGGTACTTTCGGTAAGGTTGGGCCTTATGACGCCGCCGATCCTGTAAATACCCGAGTTTTTCTTTACCGAGGAATCAAATCCGAGGTAACAGGTACCTATCTGGATACCTATCGTACTGTCGTTGTTCTTTTCGGTGCCGTGACTGTCGAAGGTCACATCGCCCGAAAGGGTGAAATGGGAGTCTTTGTCAATGTCGAAACCGGTGAGGACTGCATTGCTGCCGCTTCCGACACTTATGGAGCCGTTGTACTCATCCGACTTGTCAACGCCGTCGACAAGGAGGCGTACATATGTGCCGAGGAGGGAAGAGCTTTCGCTTCTTTCGGTGTCAAGAGAAGCTATTCCGAGCTCCCCGCGATATGAGGAGGTCTTTTTACCTGTTACAAGG
>CAKRVQ010000184.1 GCA_934408795.1 uncultured Eubacteriales bacterium | reverse complement strand
AGCCTCAACGGGGCAGCCGGCAGCACATGCACCGCACTTTACGCAAGCATCGGAAATCTTGTATGCCATTATGTATACACCTCACTAACGAGTATAATTCGACGGCGCTCCGCCGCCATTTACATTGTAACAGTAATCTGTCGAAAAATCAAGAATTTTATTATGTCCTTTTGTCATCGGATCGATAACGGAATCTCACCGACCGGGGGTGCAGGTCAGTTCTGCCCGTTTATTGCAAAAAAGGCGATATTATTCGGCGTCCGCAGGCATTTCCCAGCTATGCCAGACATTCTGAACATCGTCGTTATCGTCCAGCATATCGAGAAGTTTTTCCATTTTTTCCACCGATTCGGGATCGCTCAAAGCGGTGGTGGTCGAAGGAAGGTAGACCGCCTCGGCCGAAAGGAAGGTATATCCCTTTTCGGAAAGAGCCTCCGCTACTTTTCCCACCTCATTCGGGTCGGTAAATATCTGGAAAACATCTCCGTCCGAAAGGATATCGTCCGCACCCGCTTCGAGAGCATCCTCCATAACGGTGTCTTCGTTGAGTCCCTCGGCCTCTATGACTATCTGACCCTTGCGTTCGAACATAAACATAACGGAACCGTTTTGTCCGAGATTTCCGCCGCACTTATCAAAGTAGTGACGCAGGTCGCCCGCGGTACGGTTTCTGTTATCGGTAAGAGTCTCGACCACGACCGCAACGCCGTTGGGGCCGTATCCCTCGTAAACGATCTCTTCGTAGTTGTTGCCGCCCTGTTCGCCCGCCGCCTTTTTGATTATGCGGTCTATGTTATCGTTAGGCACATTGTTTGCTTTGGCTTTTGCAATGGCATCGCGGAGCTTGGAATTGTTGGCGGGATCGGGTCCGCCTGCTCTGACCACCATTGCAATCTCTCTGCCTATTTTGGTGAATACCTTTGCTCTTTGCTGATCGGTCTTCTCTTTTTTTCGCTTGATTGTGCTCCATTTGGAATGTCCTGACATCGACGGTTCGTCCTTTCGTGAGTGTTATACTCTGAACATTATACTCTTTCGGTTATTTCTTTTTCGAGCTTACCGATAAATTCTTCAAGTGTCATATTCACCGTTTGATCGGTAGCTATGTCGCGCACCGAGACGGTTTTTGTCTCGACCTCTTTTGCGCCGATTATGAGCATATAGGGGACCCTGTCGACCTGTCTTGCCTCCCGGATCTTATATCCTATTTTCTCATTGCGGTCGTCAAGCTCGACGCGCACCCGTTTGCCTCGCAGCGTCTCACAGACCGACTTTGCGAAGGAGTCGTCAACTCCGGGGAGGGTGAGCACCTTTACCTGAGTAGGCGCAAGCCAAACGGGGAATGCGCCTGCAAAATGCTCGGTAAGGATACCGATAAAGCGTTCTATTGAACCGAAGCAAACGCGATGTATCATTATCGGGCGCTGCTTCTCGCCCTTTTCGTCAACATACTCAAGGTCAAAATTGAGCGGCATCTGGAAGTCAAGCTGAATGGTGCCGCACTGCCAAGTCCTTCCGAGCGAATCTTCAAGATGAAAATCTATCTTCGGACCGTAGAACGCTCCGTCGCCCTCGTTTATTATGTAGGGGAGTCCGAGCGCTTCAAGGGCTTTTTTGAGTCCCTCGGTCGCTGCTTCCCAATCCTCGTCGCTTCCCATACTGTCCTCGGGACGGGTCGAAAGCTCTACGAAATACTTAAAGCCGAACTTACTGTACACCTCGTTTATAAGGTGAACGACGCCGATTATTTCATCGGTGATCTGTTCGCGGCGCATAAAGATATGAGCATCATCCTGAGTAAAGCAGCGGACGCGGAAAAGTCCGTGAAGCGCACCTTTAAGCTCATGGCGGTGTACAAGGCCGAGCTCTCCCACACGGAGAGGAAGCTCGCGGTAGCTGTGAGGACGGTCCTTATAGACCATAACTCCGCCCGGGCAGTTCATCGGCTTGACGCAGTATATCTCATCGTCGATGACCGTCGAATACATATTGTCCTTGTAATGATCCCAATGTCCGCTTGTCTCCCAAAGGTGGCGGTTCATTATCATCGGAGTCGATACCTCGACATAGTTTTCACGGGTATGCAGCTCACGCCAATAATCTATAAGTGCGTTTTTGAGCGCCATGCCTTTCGGAAGGAAGAAGGGGAATCCCGGAGCCTCCTCCGAGAACATAAACAATCCCATTTCCCTGCCGATCTTTCTGTGGTCGCGGCGCTCTGCCTCCTCAAGAATTCGGAGGTAGTTATCAAGCTCCTCCTGCGAACGGAAAGCAACACCGTTTATACGGGTGAGCATCTTGTTGTTTTTATCGTTCTTCCAATAAGCTCCCGACTGGCCCGTGATCTTGAACGCCTTGAGAGCCTTGGTATAGCAAAGGTGAGGGCCGACGCACATATCTATATATTCGCCCTGCTGATAGAAGCTTATGACCGCATCCTCGGGAAGGTCGCCGATATGCTCGACTTTATATTTTTCTTTCCTGTCCTCCATAAGCTTTATCGCTTCTTCACGGGGAAGGATAAACGGCTTGATGGGAAGATTTTCCTTAACGATCTTTCGCATCTCGTTTTCGATATTTGCGAGATCTTCATCGGTGAGCTTTATGTCGCCGAGATCGACATCATAATAGAAGCCCTTCTCGGTTGCGGGGCCGTAACCGAAATCCGCCTCGGGATACAGGCGTTTTATCGCCTGTGCCATTATGTGTGCCGCAGAATGGCGGAGCACCTCAAGCTCCTGTGACTGCTCTGCCTCTGCGACGGTGCCGTCCTTATAAATAATTTTCATCTGTATCCCTTCCTCACGGGTATCATTTTATTTTCTCACGGGTATCGTTCTTTTCCCCGCGGTCATACGATTTTCCGACCGGCGGGATTTTATCGGCCCGATATATTGACTTGCAGCCGATCTGTTGACTGCCGACCTGTCTATTGACTGTCAATCCGCTGTCAACCTGTTTATTGACTATCAATTTATATAGTATAATGCAACACGCACTTTTTGTCAAGAAACAGTAGACAAAGAAAGGGGCTTCGGGCGGCGAAAGCAAAAAAGGTAAGAGCAGAGCGGAAAACAGGATGTGAAAAAAGCGGGGAGCGTAAAGTGCGGGATGCCGGGATGCGGGTGCAGCGACGCGGAGGGTACAGAGTTCAAAGGTTCGAAATGCGGTTCGTCGGGGGCAAGGTGCGGAGTGCGGCGGTTCACGGGGTGTGAAGTGCGGGTGCAGGGTGCTGCCGGGGTGCCGCGCGGCGCGCCGCCCGCGCTCTTCGAGCGCGGGCACAAAAACGGGGGCTGCGTTCGGCGGTGGGTAAAGAAGCGTTCGGCTGCCCGTGGTGACCCGCAGGCGAAAGGCGGAGTCGACTCACCCGTTTTTTGTACGCGACCCCGCTT